>CAMOPG010000112.1:0-8551 GCA_946622165.1 uncultured Erysipelotrichaceae bacterium | reverse complement strand
TATGATAATGAAACATATGAAATGATCATCAATGCAGCATTTCAGATCAATGAGTAATATCAATGCACCGCTCATGCCGGGACTCTGATCAGGAGGTCCCGGTTTTTTGAGCAATGACAAAAACGGCATCATCGTATATGATAATAAGGATTTAACAAGGAGAAATTTATGGCTTTTGATTCTTTGAGTGATCGTCTGAATAAAGCATTGCGCGATGTTGTCGGAAAAGGCACTCTGACCGATAAAAACATGGAAGATATGCTGAAGGAAGTGCGTCTTGCACTTTTGGAAGCTGATGTTAACTACCGTATCGTACGCCAGTTCCTGGATGAAGTCAGAAACAAGGCACGCGGTGAAGATGTACTGAACAGCGTTGAACCGGGAGAAATGCTCGTCAAGATCGTACATGACGAGATCATTGCACTGCTTGGTGACAATAATGAAGAACTGCACTTCAAGGAAGACGGCATTACCGTCATCATGCTGGCAGGTCTTCAGGGTACAGGTAAAACGACCAGTGTTGCGAAGATCGCAAGACTGTGCAAGAACAAATGGAACCGCAAACCATTGCTGATCGCGGCTGACGTGATCAGACCTGCGGCGATCGAACAGCTGCAGACTTTGGGAAAAGAGGTCGGCTGTGAAGTATTTACACTGGGTACAGAAGTCAACGCTGTTGAAACCGTACGCCAGGGTATGAAGTATGCCGAGGAAAACGGCTATGACACAGTATTCATTGATACTGCAGGACGTCTGCACATCGATGAACAGCTGATGCAGGAACTGAAGGATATCAATGCACTGGTTCATCCTGATGAGATCCTCCTGACAGTTGACGCAATGACCGGTCAGGACATTGTCAATGTTGCCTCAGCATTCCAGGAAGCACTTCCTTTGACGGGTCTGGTCGTTACGAAGTTTGACGGTGACTCCAGAGGCGGCGGTGTCCTGTCAGTCAGAAAGATCACAGGCGTTCCGGTCAAGTTTGTCGGTGAAGGCGAAAAGATCGATGACATGAGTCCGTTCTATCCCGACCGTATGGCAGACAGGATCCTCGGTATGGGCGACATCGTTTCCCTGGTTGAAAGAGCCCAGGAAAAGATGGACATGGAGGAAGCAGAACGTACTGCCGAGCGCATGATGAACGGTCAGTTCACGATGGATGATATGCTGTCGCAGTTTGAACAGGTTCAGAGACTCGGACCTCTGAGCGGTATTCTGAAGATGTTCCCGGGATTCTCACAGTATTCTGATATGATCGATGAAGTGAAGGCAACAGATGCCATGAAACATACCAAAGCGATCATTCAGTCCATGACCAAAAAAGAGCGCCGCAATCCTTCCGCAATGAGAGGATCGATGAAGCGCAGGGTCGCGATGGGTTCCGGTACGACCGTACAGGATGTCAACCGTCTGATCAACCAGTATGAAAAGATGAAGACAGCTATGGAAGCTGTCGGAAACATGCAGAAAAACGGATCACTGAATGAAGAGACCCTGAACAGGATGATGAATAATCTTGAATCAGGAGGAGGACAGCAGCCGGTACGCCGTGTCAAGAGAAAGCGTTATAAATTCTGATGCAATGAGCGGGGAGCTATTTTATCCCGCTTTTTGTTTGAATAGAGTAAAATGAAAGCAGAGTTGAGGTAAATATCATGAATGCAAGAGAACGTTATGAAGAATGGCTTTTAAAGCTGGACGCAGACGATCCTTTGAGAAAACAGCTGGAAGATATCGCTGATGATGAACGTGAGATCGAAGAGCGCTTTTACCAGAACATCACATTCGGTACTGCCGGGCTGAGAGGCAAAGTCGGTGCAGGAACCAATAATATGAATGTATACACGGTCGGCAAAGCGACCCAGGGCATCGCAGAATACATCAAGGCTCACGGTGAAGCGCAGAAGGGTGTGGTGATCGCACACGACTGCCGTCACTTCTCAAAAGAGTTTTCTGAACTGACTGCCGGAATCCTGGCCGCCAACGGGATCCATGCATATGTATTCCCGGATCTCAGACCTACTCCTGAGCTTTCCTTCATGATCCGCAGACTGGGAACTGTTTCCGGCATCAACATCACAGCATCACATAATCCGAAGGAATACAACGGATACAAAGTATACTGGCAGGATGGGGCACAGGTTTCTTCAGGCGTTGCGGACGGAATGCTGGAAGAAATTGAAAAAGTCGATATGTTCACAGGCGTGAAGCACATGGACTTTGCGGAAGGCGTGGAAAATGGACTGATCACAGTACTCGGGCCTGAAATGGACCGTGCATATCTTGATCTCGTCATCTCACAGTCGATCTATTCCGCTGATGAGATCGATGCGGATATACCGGTCGTCTACACACCGCTCAATGGCGCAGGATCGATCCCGGTCATGACCGTACTGAGTGAACGCGGTTTTACGAATGTTCATATCGTTGAAGAACAGAAGGATCCTGATCCTGATTTTACAACAGTCGGATATCCCAACCCGGAAGATACCAGAGCATTTGCGTTAGCTGAAAAACTCGGAAGATCGATCGGCGCTGAACTGCTGATCGCGACCGACCCGGACAGCGACAGACTTGCGATCGAAGTTATTGATGAGAACGGAAACTACATACCGCTCAACGGAAACCAGACAGGCGTGCTGCTTGTTAATTATCTGCTGGAAGGAAAGAAAAAGGCAGGCGTTCTTCCGGAAAGAGGCGCGATCGTCAAATCGATCGTTACATCTGATATGAGCAGCGCGATCGCTGAATCATACGGCATCACGATGTTTGAAACACTGACCGGTTTCAAGAATATTTGCGGCAAGATTCCCTGGCTTCAGAAGCACGGATACACATATATCCTGGGATATGAAGAAAGCGTCGGCTATTCTCCCGCAGAACCCGTCAGGGATAAAGACGGAGTTGCGGCGGCGATGCTGATGACAGAAGCTGCAGCTTACTACAGAAAACAGGGCAAGACACTGCTGATGGTACTTGAAGACCTGTTCAGGAAATACGGATATTATCATGAAGAACAGGTATCTCTGGTCCTGGAAGGTCTGGAAGGGAAGAAAAGGATCGCCCGTATGATGTCGTATGTCAGGGAAAATCTCCCGAAAGAACTTGCCGGTCTGAAGGTAGAACAGGTCATCGATTTCAAGGATGGATATGAAGATATCCCGCCCAGCAACGTGCTGAAGTTCACGTTGGAAAAGAATACATGGTTTGCCATGAGACCTTCCGGAACAGAGCCGAAGATCAAGTTCTATTTCTACACACGCGGAACAAGTCATGAAGAATCTCAAGCAACGCTGAAAGCACTGAAGGAAGAAGTGCTCGGCATCGTCAACAGTGTTGCATAGACAGAAGGAGGAAGTCAGAATGTCTGAAGTATTGAACAATCTGAAAACACGGCGCTCGATCCGCAAATACACAGATGAGCCTGTCGCAGACGAACAGATCAGTCAGATCATTGAAGCAGGTCTGTATGCTGCAAGCGGCATGGGCAAACAGGCACCGATCATCCTGGCAGTTACAGACCGGAAGATCCGCGATGAACTGGCAGAGATGAATGCAGCTGTGATGCACAGAGAAGGAACCGATCCGTTCTACGGAGCACCGTGCGTCCTGGTCGTGCTCGCTGACAAAACGATCCCCACAGGCATCTATGACGGAAGTCTGGCAATGGGCAACATGATGCTGGCAGCACATGAACTGGGACTTGGCACATGCTGGATCCACCGTGCAAAAGAAGTGTTCAGCAGTGAACGCGGCAAAGAGATCCTGAAGCAGGCTGGCGTTGAAGGGAAATATGAGGGCGTGGGAAACCTGATCCTCGGACATCCCGATGAATCCGTACAGCCCAAAGCTGCACCGCGCAGAGAAAACAGAGTATTCTATATCAGGTAATGGACAGACAGGCGGTTTTGACAAAGCTGCCTGTCTTTTTTTCGGTCAGGACTTTCCGTCTTAAAAAAAATTCAATTAGCGATTTTCAATGAGTAGAAAGCGCTTTCTTAATTTATAATGAATATAACAGGAAAGGATAGGAAATTAATAACTATGTATTTGGAAGAGTATAATCGTTGGCTGAATGCAGATCTGGTCGATATCGATCTGAAAACAGAACTTCAGAAGATCGCCGGTGATGATGAAGCTATCAAAGAGCGTTTTGCTGTGGCACTTCAGTTTGGTACTGCAGGTCTGCGCGGAACACTTGGTGCAGGAACGAACCGCATGAACATCTGGGTCGTTATGCAGGCAACGCAGGGTGTTGCTGACTGGGTCAAGACACAGGGCGGAACACAGACTGTAGCGATCAGCTATGACAGCCGTCTGAAGGGCTGGAATTTCGCCAGAGATGCTGCCGGCGTACTTGCCGCAAACGGAATCAATGTTCGTATCTATGACGAACTGATGCCTGTTCCGGCACTGAGCTTTGCTACAAGATACTACAACTGCAATGCAGGTATCATGATCACTGCATCACATAACCCCGCCAGGTACAACGGCTTCAAGGCATACGGACCGGATGGCTGCCAGATGACAGATGATGCTGCAGCGATCGTTTACGATTCTATTCAGAAGACGGATGTTCTCACAGGCGCTAAACAGATGTCCTTCGCAGAAGGCGTTGAAAAAGGACTGATCAAATTCGTCGGCGATGACTGCAAGAACGCATTCTATGCAGCAGTTGAAGCCAGACAGGTCAGACCGGGCCTCTGCAAGACAGCAGGACTGAAGCTTGTTTATTCCCCGCTGAACGGAACAGGTCTCGTACCCGTTACGACAGTTCTGGGACATATGGGAATCACAGATATTACGATCGTTCCTGAACAGGAATATCCGAACGGCTACTTCACAACATGCCCGTATCCGAACCCTGAAATCTTTGAAGCACTTGAAAAAGGACTGCAGCTGGCAAAAGAAATCGGCGCAGACCTGATGCTCGCTACAGACCCTGATGCTGACAGAGTCGGTATCGCTATGAAGTGTCCGGATGGCTCATATGAACTCGTATCCGGCAACGAAATGGGCGTACTGCTGCTCGACTACATCTGCGCAGGCAGAATCGAGCAGGGCACAATGCCTGAAAAACCGGTTGCTGTTATGTCCATCGTATCCACACCGCTTGCTGACAAGGTTGCTGAACACTATGGCGTTGAACTCCGTCATACACTGACAGGCTTCAAGTGGATCGGCGATCAGATCGCACAGCTGGAAGCTGCTGGTGAAGTTGACCGCTTCATCTTCGGATTCGAAGAGAGCTACGGCTACCTGGCCGGACCGTATGTACGTGATAAGGATGCTGTTATCGGCTCCATGCTGATCTGCGAAATGGCTGCTTACTACCGCAGCATCGGTTCTTCCATCAAACAGCGTCTGGAAGAGATCTATGCACAGTATGGCCGTTATCTGAACAAAGTCGACAGCTTCGAATTCCCTGGTCTGTCCGGTATGGACAAGATGGCTGGAATCATGAGCAGTCTGAGAGAAACTCCTCCGACAGAATTCGCAGGCAAGGCAGTTGTTAAAGTAACTGACTATACAAAGCCTGAAGAAACAGGTCTGCCGAAGGCAAATGTTCTGATCTATGATCTGGAAGACGGTGCTACAGTTGTTGTACGTCCTTCCGGAACAGAACCGAAGATCAAGACATACTTCACAACATTAGGCAAGGATCTTGCAGAAGCAGAAGCTGAAAAGGCAGCTCTTGCTGAAGCAGTCAAGCCGATCCTCTCCTGATCACTGATAAATCACTGAAACAGGCGTCCGGGACTCAGATCCCGGGCGTTTTTTCTCTGTGATATGCACAGGTGCATACCATGAAAGTTCAAATGAGATGAAACATGGTAAAATGGTCCTGAACTGGAGTGATAATATGTTTACACCGAAAGCACATAAAATAGATGACACGACATTCCGCATTACGGAATATGACAGAGGACATGCAGTCAATATGTATCTTCTGGTCGGCAAAGAACACGCATTGCTGATCGATACCGGACTGAACCTGACAAATGTTCCCAAGGCGATCCGCCGTATTACCGATCTGCCTCTGTGGGTATGCAATACACACGGACACAGTGAACAGATCCTCGGAAATCACTGGTATCCTGAAGTCTTCTTCCCGGAAGAAGATGAAGACGTATTCCGGAAATACATGAATGAGAGCCCTTCCAGCAGAAATACACCTTCCGGCAGACTTGGAAGCCTTGTTTCCGCGGTATACAGTCCTCTGCAGGACCTGATCCGCTATAATCGTCCATCCGAACATGAAGCGCTTCCTGAAGATGGATTCTTTGATCTTGGCGGAAGGATCGTCGGCATTCTGAAAACACCCGGACATACACACGGCTCAGTCAGTTATCTGGATGAAGCATCCGGCAGACTGTTCTGCGGTGATCTGGTGGGTGAGAAGGAGATCCTGGTCGACTTTGCTGAGTCTTCTTCCCTGGATGTATATGAAACAACCGTTTCACTTCTGCTGGGATTGGCGGAAGACGGCAAAATCAGTCAGCTCTATCCGTCACATGGAAACAGTCCGCTCTCAGCAGATATTCTCAGAACAGCACAGGAAGTAAGTTCCATGGTTCTCAGAGGTGACCACAAAGACGCAATGACGATCAATTATCAGGGAATCGAATTCCGTTTCCGTCTTACGGGTAACCATTGATGAACAGAAACAGGATCGGGATCCTGCTGAATGTGATGATCATGATCAGTTCACTTGCCGGATTATTCACGGTACGGCATTTCGGATGGTCCATGCTGTTCTACTACACACAGGACAGCAACATTCTGGCAGTGATCGCATCTGCAATGTACCTGCTGAAGCACAGATCTGCACATCTCTGGAGATATGCTGCTTTTGTATGTCTGAATGTGACATTTCTTGTTGTGATATTTGTACTGATCCCGATCATGGGAAACGCAAGGTACATGCTGTTCGGCGGAGGCATGCTGTTTCACCATACGCTCTCACCGATCCTCTCATGCATCAGTTTTCTGTTCTTTGAAGAGGGGAAGCATCTCTCACCCGGGGATCTGAAATACGGGATCATTCCTACGATCATATACGGAGCGATCGTGCTGATGCTGAATATTCTCAGGATCAAAAGCGGTCCTTATCCGTTCTTCTACGTATACAGACAGCCTGTATATATGACGATCCTCTGGCTGAGCGGCATCGTTGCCGGAACGGCCCTGATAGCAGAAGCAGGCAGACGATTCAGGAATCACATAATGGAGGCAGTTCATGGATGATATTCTGGAAGGACTGAATCCTGAACAGCTTGATGCAGTGACATCTACGGAAGGATACATCCGTGTCATTGCATCAGCAGGCTCGGGAAAAACACGCGCCTTGACAAGAAGATTCGCATATCTGGTACTGGAGCTGGGTATCCGTCCCGGCAATATTTTATGTGTCACATTTACCAATAAAGCAGCCAATGAAATGCGCAAAAGGATCCGTCAGCTGACAGGTGACAGTGATACCGGCTTTATTGTTACGTTCCATGGATTCTGTGTCAGAGTTCTCCAGGAAGAAAGCTATGCTGTTCAGTATCCAAAGTCATTCCTGGTGCTCGATAACGCTGATATCGATGCAATGCTGGAAGTGATTTATGAAGAACGGGGCCTGTCACTGCGTGATAAAACATATTCTGACGCCAGAGATATGTTTGAAATGCGCAAAGGCAAATATGAACCGCGCTATTTCCTGAATATGATCCAGATGTCTCTGGATGAACTCCATCAGAAATACATGGAAGCAGAATCGATCGACGATATCCTGTTCTACGGATATCTGTATCAGGAAAAGAAATGCTTCGGCCTCGACTACAACGACCTGATCCGTTTTACGCTGTACATCTTTGAAATGCACGATGACATCAGGATCAAATGGCAGAAACGCCTGGAATACATCATGATCGACGAATTCCAGGATATTGACCCGCTGCAGTATGAACTGATGGATGCGATCTGCCGTTATCATAACAATCTGTTTATCGTCGGTGATCCTGATCAGACGATCTATACATGGCGCGGCGCCAATGTCCGTTTCCTTGTTGAATTCGATAAGCATTATCCGGATGTCCGCACCATCATGATGAACCGCAACTACCGCTCTCAGGCAGGCATTCTGGAAAGTGCGGATACCCTGATCGCACGGAACAAACTGAGGATCGAAAAGCGCATGATCCCGGTGATCACGGAATCTGTAAAACCTGTCTATTTCCATGCGAAAACATCAAAGGAAGAAGCAGAATGGATCGAAAGCACGATCCGCTCTCTTCATGAGCAGGGCGTATCATACCGTGATACAGCGATCTTATACCGTGCGCATTATGTATCAAGAAATCTTGAGGAAGTCTTCATCCGCAAACAGCTGCCGTACAGGATCTACAGCGGCATACAGTTCTATGAACGGATGGAGATCCGTGACGCTATAGCATATCTGCGCATGATCGCATATAAGGACGATCTTTCATTCCTGAGGATCGTCAACAAGCCCAAACGAAATATCGGCAAGAGAAGGATCGCATATCTGAAGGAATACAGC
>CAMOPG010000111.1:0-8580 GCA_946622165.1 uncultured Erysipelotrichaceae bacterium | reverse complement strand
GGTGTCTTTGCGGCCGGCAACTGTGTCAGTGTCAATGATCTGGCAGACTATGTCAGTGAAAACGGCATCACTGCAGGAAAAGCGGCTGCCTTATATGTCAGCCGGAAGCAGAAAAGGGAACTGATTCCGGTAAAACACATGGATGGCATCCATATTTGTGTTCCTCAATATATTGATAAAAACAGTGAACCGGATCATGTCGTGCTGTATCTGCGCAGTGACGATGATTACAGGGACAGAGAGATCCTGCTGGAAAGTGAAGGAAAGGCTCTGTTCACAAAGAAAATGAGAACCATTCACTCCGCGGAGATCATCCGCCTGGAAGCCGATCTGTCTGGGATCGGAACAGAACTGAAGGTGAAGCTGATATGAAAAAAGTGATCTGTATTATATGTCCGAACGGATGTGAACTTGAGATTGATGCTGAGGAACAGGTGACAGGAAATCTTTGTCCAAGAGGACAGGCATTTGCTCTGCAGGAACTGAAAGATCCCCGCCGCAGTTTGTCAACGACATGCCGGACGATATTCCCGGATATACCTGTTGTACCTGTGCGGACAGAAAAAGAAATACCGAAGCATCTGATGAAAGATGCCGTCCGGGCAATCAGTGAAATTGTGATAGACAGGCATATGCAAATAGGAGAGACGGTAGCGGCAGATATCCTGAATACCGGTGTGAATGTCATTCTCTGCACAGACCGTCTGAAGGAGGTAAACCATGGCTGACCATTTTGCCAGAGGCAGATCTGCAGAAGTATTCCGAATCGATGATGGAAGAGTAATGAAACTGTTCTTTGAAGATTATCCGCGGGAATACGCTGAAAAGGAATTCCGCAATACAAAGATCGCTTCAGAACTCGGATGTACGCCGATGAAGGTGTATGAAATGGTTGAAAAAGAAGGAAGATCCGGCTTTGTTATGGATTTCATCAACGGCGTTTCCCAGAATGACATGCCTTCCAAAAATCCGCTGTATCTGCTGAAGGGAGGCAAAGACCTCGCCCGCTGCCATGTCAAAGTCCAGGCACGCAGATCACATGAACTGGAAGATATCCGGACAATGTGCGCTGATCTTCTGAGTGATGAAACGATGTCATTTCTGAGCGCAGAAGAGCGTCAGCGCGCAGAGAAGTATCTGCTGTCCCTTCCGGAGGATGATACAGTGCTGCATCTGGATTTCCATACCGGGAATGTATTGGTGGATCCGGACGGGAACTGTACGGTGATTGACTGGATGACGGCAGCCAGAGGAAACCGGGCTGTTGAAGAAGCCATGATGGAATTCCTGTTTTCCGAAGCAGAATTGTTCCCGGAAGCAGGAAAACTTCAGAAAGCGTTTTTCGCAGCTGTCCGCGGCTACATTGGAAAGCAGTTCTTCAAGGAATATCAGAAACTTACTCCGCTTTCTGCAGAGGAGATCGACAGATACCGTCTGCCTGCACTGATCATCAGAAGAAGCTGGAACATTGATTTTGAAAAGCCGTATCTGACAAAAACGATCCGGGAGCTGATCCGGAAGTACGGGATCTCATGAAACCGGATAAACTGCGCAAAGAGCTGCGGAAGATCGATCCTTCTATCCGGGTCTTGGAAGTCAACGGCTGCATCAGACTGGAAGGTGAAACGGACGACTGGCAGAAAGCCGTTAAAGCAGGGCAGATGGCAGTTGACCGGAAACGATACCTTGGCGTATTGAACGATATCCGCCTGAAGGGTTTTGAACAGAAGACAGTTCTGCCTGAGATCAATGACCGCTGCTATGATGGCCGCCATTGTGACGTGCTGATCATCGGAGGCGGCATAACCGGATGTGCTGCTGCCCGTGAACTGTCCAGATATCAGCTGGATATCCTCCTTGTCGAAAAAGGACCTGATGTTGCCTCAGGACAGTCCTCCAGAAATGGAGGTGTTCTGCATACAGGCGTCAATTTCTCAAAGGATTCTCAGAAACTGAAATACTGTGTCCGCGGGAATACCATGTACCGCCGGCTCTCGGACGATCTGCATGTACCGTATGAAAACAAGGGACAGATCACCTTTGCCCGAACAAAGTGGGAAATGGCAGCCCTGCGCTATGTACAGCATACTGCTTTGAAAAAAGGAGTCGTGCGCACGAAGATCATGACGCGGGAGGAGCTTCTGAAATATGAGCCTTCCATTCCTGACTGGAGCATCGGCGGTCTTTATATGGGTACCGGCGGCATTACCTGCCCGCATAAGATGACGATCGCCCTTGCGGAAAACGCTGCGGAAAACGGTGCGGAGATCGCACTGAATACCGCGGTGCTGTCCATGAAGACGGAAAACGGGATCATTACGGAAGTTGTGACCAACCGGGGTACGATCTATCCCAGGGCAGTGATCAATGCGGCAGGCGTCTATGCGGATGTGATAGCGGACATGGCAGGAGACAGAACATTCACGATCCATCCCCGGGTCGGGACCGATCTGATCACCGATAAAAAAGCAGGATGGATGGTGTCCTCCAGCCTTGGCAAAACACCGTTTACGCTGAGCCCGAAGCAGCTGGAAGAAATACCGGATGATCCTGTATCCAGGGTGAAAGCGATCCTGAAGAATATGCATTCTCATTCCAAGGGAATCGGACTCATCCATGCCGCAGACGGGAATGCCCTGATCGGTCCGAACGCTGACGAAGTGCCGGACAGGGAGGATACTTCCACGGACCGTGAAATATGCGAACATGTGATCAGTGCACAGCAGGAAGTGCAGCCGGCAATCAGGAAATCGGATATCATTGCATACTTTACCGGTGTCAGAAGCCCGACATATGAAGAGGATTTTGTTGTCCGGAAGGGTATTTTTACAAAGAACATCTTCGAAGCAGCCGGTATCCAGTCTCCCGGACTGACTGCCGCCCCGGCAATCGCCGCTGATATTGCCATGTGGGTCAGAGAATATCTTGAAACGTTCATGGATGTGAAAGAGGATCCGTCTTTTGATCCGAAGAGAAAATATAAACCTGTGCTTTCTGAACTGACTTTTGAGGAACGAAATGAACTGATCCGTGAACATCCGGATTATGGCGAGATCATCTGCCGCTGCGAATGCATCTCCAAAGGAGAGATCCTGGATGCGCTGCGTTCACCGGTACCCGTATATACGACGGATGCCATCAAGCGCAGAGTCAGATGCGGTATGGGAAGATGCCAGGGAGGCTTCTGCCTTCCCCGGATCATAGAGATCATCGCTGAAGAAACAGGGGAACAACCGGAAGAGATCGTGAAAGCTTCTTCTGAAAGCACACACATATTCCGCAAAACCAAATAAACCATAACTCCTGCCTTGTATTCTGCGTGTTCTGCAGATCAGACAGGAGTTTCTTTTATCATGGCAAGGCAGAAAGATCATGTTTGTTAGTTTCAGCTGTCCGTAAATATCAGATTATGTAATAAAATGGTAACAGTAAACAGGGGTATGTATGACACAGAAACAGGGCGGACGTATTGCCGGATTTGACGGACTGAGGGCGATAGCAATCATCGGAATCGTATTGTATCACCTTTTTCCCGACCAGGTCCCGGGCGGTTTTCTTGGCGTTCCCCTGTTTTTTTCCATAATGGGATATCTGCTTGTCTACAGTTCATGGAATGAACTGCGGTACGGGGACTTCAATCTGCTCACATATTATGCAAAAAAGATCAGAAGGCTGTATCCGCCTCTGATTATTATGCTGCTGATGACGGGACTGTTCATGATACCGCTGTGGCCCAGACTGACCAAGGGCACGCTTCCGGAACTGCAGAGCGTACTGCTTGGCTACAACAACTGGTGGCAGATCTCTCAGAACAGTTCTTACTTTACACGCATCATGAATGCTTCTCCGCTGACGCATCTCTGGTATCTTGCACTGACGATGCAGTATTACCTGATCTGGCCTGCAGTGTTTCTGATCGGTCTGCTTCTGAGAAACCTTACGGATAAGGAAGATATCGGTCTGCTGCTGATCGCTGCTGCGATCGTATCCGCTGTTGAAATGGGAATGCTGTACACGCCGGGCGAGGATCCTTCCAGAGTCTATTACGGAACAGATACCAGAGCGTTCTCTTTGCTGCTGGGCATGGCGCTGGCACTGTTCCCGGTCGACCGGATCGGCGTCAGGATGCGCAGAGACAGATATCCTGCCAAGGCTGTGTTCTTCGGCTGTCTGGTGGTGACTGCAGTCCTGTATCTGGTGGTGAACGGAACTTCAGCCTGGGTATACAGAGGCGTCATGTTTGCCGCAAACATCGTGTTCATTATGATGATGTTCTTTGCCATCGGATGGCAGAAACATATCGGCATTCCGCTGGATGGTCCCTTGCTGAAATGGATCGGTTCCAGGAGCTACATGATCTATCTGCTCATGTTCCCGGTGATCTATTTCTTCAGCCAGTATTTCAAGGATGCGGACACGCTTGCGATGAAGCTTGCCGCTCTGGCTGTGATCCTTGTGCTTGCGGAGATCCTGTGGCGGATCGACCGCATGATCACAATGCGTTCCAGAGTCAAATCTTCCAATCCAAAAAGAGCTGCCGCGATCTCTCTGCGCAGAAAGGTTCAGTCCTTCCTGGTGATGTCATTGCTCATGGCATCTACGGTGCTGATCTCTGTCGCTCAGACAGAACGGTTTGAAGCTTCGCATGATACATCTGACATGGCACAGCTTGAAAAGGAGCTGGCTGAAAATGCTGCATTATTGGCTGAACAGTCTGATGCAGGAAAGACGCCGGTGACTGCTTCACCTGAAGTGACCACGACGCCTGCTGAAACAGAACTGCTGGAAGAAACACCCGAGCCGACACCTGAACCAACGCCAACGCCTGAGCCGACACAGACACCTGAGGAGACAGGCGTTGCGCAGACAACAGAGTATACAGCGATCGGAGACTCCGTCATGCTGGGCGCTTATGCGAATATGCGGCAGGAACTGCCGATGATCTGGGTCGATGCAGCACAGTCAAGACATACGAATGTCGGCGTGATCGTTGCGGACAGTCTGTATCAGTACGGGCATCTGGGACCGACGGTCATCATTCATCTGGGTACGAACTCACGCTTTGATCAGGAAACGGGACAGAAGCTGATCGATTATCTCGGCCCGGACAGAACGATCTACTGGATGACATGCAGAGGACCTTCCCTTTACTACATCAATGATGTCAACGATACGATCCGTCAGCTGGCAGAAGCCAACTCAAATGTATCGGTACTTGACTGGCAGGCATATTCTGCCGAGCATTACGAATGGTTCTATTCTGACGGCATCCATCTGAATCCCGATGGAAGAATTGCCTATACGCACTTTATTGCAGATCAGCTTGGTCTGCCTCTGCCTGTGGAGGAAGCACCGCAGGGAGAAACAACCGGATAAATGAAAACACGGCAGTTCTCATGGGAACTGCCGTGCTGCATCATTCAGTGCTTCGGCGTGATATTCAGCTTTGACAATGCCAGCAGGATGGACAGCTTTCCGTATTCAAGAGAAAGACCGCCCTGCATATACAGCGTATACGGAGGAATCACAGGCGCATCAGCGCTCAGTTCGATCGTACTGCCCTGTGTGAAGCTGCCGCATGCCATGACTTCGTCAAAGGGGTAGCCCGGCATCGGTGCAGGCATGACATGTACATAGGAATCGATCGGTGAAGACTCCTGGATGCCCTGTGTAAAGGCAACCAGGTTTTCTTCTGTGGACAGTTCCACTGTCTGGATGATGTCTGTCCTGTATTCGTCATATCTTGGAGATACATTGAGGAATCCCAGCTGTTCCAGCATCCATGAAGAGAATACTGCTGTTTTCATTGCGCTTCTGACTGCGTTGGGAGCCATGAACAGTCCTTTGAAGAAGGAATTGTTCTGGTTGAAGTTCGCGCCTTGTTCCTTGCCGATCCCGGGAGCGGTCAGACGTTCCGCAATGGCAAACACAAGATCTTTTCTTCCTGCAATATAACCGCCTGTGGATGCGACGCCGCCTCCCAGGTTTTTCATGAGGGAACCTACGACGACATCGGCTCCTGCATGTCCTGGTTCCCGTTCTTCAACGAGTTCCCCATAGCAGTTATCTACCATAATGATGACATCACGGTTGACTTCCCTGATCTTCCGGATCAGGTGTTCGATTTTAGCAATGCACAGGCTTGCCCGTGAGGAATACCCTCTGGACCGCTGGATCTCAACCAGCTTTACATTGCCTTCCTTCAGTCTGCGTACGATCGTTTCTTCATCGAATTCATTGTTGACGAGATCGATCTGCTCGTATTTCACGCCATGTGCTTTGAGGGACTGAGAGGATTCTCCTGTCAGTCCGATCATTTCCTGCAGAGAGTCATATGGCGTTCCTGTCAGGGAGATCATGGTATCCCCGTATTTCAGCAATGCTGAGAATGTCAGGAACAATGCATTTGTGCCGCTCATGATCTGCGGTCTGACAAGTGCATCTTCACATCCAAGTACATCCGCGAACATCTTTTCGAGCTTGTCCCTGCCCGCATCATAGTTCCCGTAGCCGTTGATATCGATGAAGTCAGAGTAAGATACTCTGTTTTCTATAAAGGCGGACAGGATCCTGTCAGAGTTATGCATGCATACCTGATCGATCTGCCTGTAGATGTCTGCCAGTATCTGATCGGATTCCTCCGCCAGCTTTAATAAGTCCTGATTGATCTGATCTTTTATCATAATGATTGTCTCCTGTGGTGTATTATATCCCATTACAGGCATGTGCAGGAAAAAGACCTGATGGATCTGCTCTGAAAGAAACAGGATGCATATCAGGCAATCGATCCCGAAATAACAAATCAACCGCCTGTACAGCCGATATGTTATATTGAGTCTGTAATAACAGGCGGAATTGTATATGAAAATTACTTTTTTTGGAACAACTACATTGCTGTTTGATGACGGAACGGATCAGATCCTGTTTGACTGTCATTTCACCCGTCCTTCGCTTCCGAAATATCTCGGCGGTTCTGAAGGAACAAACAAAGAGATCATGGATGAGCTGTTTGCAAAGCATCATATCGACAGACTGAAGGCGATCTTTATTTCACATACGCACCATGACCATGTCATGGATGCACCTTATGCAGCACTGAAGACCGGTGCAGTCATTTACGGCTCGTCTTCCGCAATGAATGTCGCAAAGGGCGGAGATGTTCCGGAGTCACAGCAGGTCTGCTTCAAGGCGGGGGAAACGTATATGGTCGGTCAGTACAAAATACAGGTACTGGCTTCAAAGCATTCAAAACCGACGGCCTTCAACAATGATCTCGGCGTGCCGATCGATCATCCGATCGTACAGCCGGCAAAACTGCATGACTACAAGGAAGGCGGTTCCTATGACTTCTATGTCGAAGCGGCAGGAAAAAAGATCCTGATCCGTCCCAGCTTCAACTATATCGAGGGACAGCTGAACGGATATGAATGTGATGTGCTGTTCCTTGGCATTTCCGGATTAGGCAAGGCAGACCGTCAGACAGAAGCGATCTTCTTCCATGAAACAGTGGAGAAGGTCAGACCGGCACTCATCGTTCCGCTGCATTGGGACAATTTCTTTGTTCCGCTGGACAAGCCAACAGTGGGTATGCCGCATGTCATTGAAAAGACAGAAGAGTCATTCTTTAAATTAGCGAAGCGCTGTGAGGAGTATGGTGTAAACTGCATTCTGCAGATTCCCCGTACAAGCATTGAAATATAAAGAAGCATTCCTGCAAAGAGGAGAAAGAAATGAAGAAACTGATATGTTCCGCATTATGCGCAGGTGTCCTGCTGACATTGAGTGCATGCGGTCAGAAAAAGCAGGAAGAAGCACTGGCTGAATGGACAAGAGAAGGCTACTTCCAGGATGAGGATGAAAATATGCTTTCCGTCACCTGGATGGAGGATATTGACGAACCCGGCTGGTATGTCGGATGCATGCTTGGTGAAGACCCGATAGAAGATTCCTGGGGTGGCACACTGCCGCAGGAAGGAAATGCCCTGAAGGGTACCCTGACTTCTTCCGGCAGTAAAGAACCGCTGAATGTAACAGTCACGGAAGACGGCACAGACGGCCTGGCACTGGCAGTTGACGGAGGTGAGACGTATCACTTCACAAAGTTTGATATGCCTGAAGCGACCATCTTCATTACCATTAATACGGAAGGCTGGGGCAATATTGCCTACACAGAGGGTGAGCAGACACCTGAAGTGGATGAAGAATATCCGTACCAGTCGGCAGTCATCAACCTGGAAAAACCGGAAACATATACATTCCTTGCATGGCCGTCTGTTGGAAATATTTTCGTGAAATGGACAAAAAACGGAAAGGACTTCTCGAACGAAGCACAGATCACGGTCGATCTGGATGAGACTGCTGATTACATCGCTGTATTTGAAGAAGACCCTGACTGGCAGAATCCTGTCATGAACTTTGTTGGAAACTATGAGAGCGGCAGGGCACACGCCCTGGTGGAATGCTTCGGAAAAGAGGAGGCATGGATCACCATTGAATGGGGCAGCAGTGTTTCCGAACTGGCACGCTGGGATATTAACGGCCGGCTCGATCCTGAAACAAAGACCATTGATTATTCCACCG
>CAMOPG010000110.1:0-8597 GCA_946622165.1 uncultured Erysipelotrichaceae bacterium | reverse complement strand
TGCCCTGCGGATCTGCCATGACATTGTGCAGGTGCGGGAAGCGGACTTTACCGTCTGTTTCAACGCTGTCATAGATCAGCGCATCACAGATCTCTTTGACAGAACCATCATCATTCAGTCTCAGGAGATTCAATGATGCCTGGTCCCTGACTTCTTCCACACATACCTGTCCGTCTTTCTTTACAGCGTGTCTGACTGCCTTGGAGGAAGAATGGTTGGAGATCACCAGATACCTCCCTCCCTTGACCGGCCAGATATAGCTGGTCTTGGGGTTCGTTGATGGTGTATATGAAAGAACATGATCGAATGATCCGTCTTCTTTCAGTTTGACCGCAAAGACTCCGCCTGTTTCAGCGCCGTCGACTGTTCTGAATCCCTCATCAGACACATACAGGATCTTCTTATCCCGATCCAGATACTGTGCACCGATGGCGATCTCTGTCAGGACCTCTTCCTTCAGTTCCATGGTACCTTTGACCGTATCATATTCGTATCTGCAAAGTCCTTTCGGATCCGGTCTGAATGACCATTTACCTATATATACCTGTTTCATGATCCCTCCTGCTGTTTCACCAGCATTTTATCATGCGGTTGTCACCGGCTTTACGGCATAAACTCATTCCCTGATACCGCATCTTATGAGTCCGATACGGAAACATGTGACTGTCATGCACAGAAACCGGTGTTCATTGTTGTAAGGAGATCAACCATATGAACAAGATAACGATCATACCGCTGCTGTGTGCGGTCCTATTCACAGCAGGCTGCGGCACAGGACCTGCGGAAACAGCAGATCCGGAAAAAGAAACACCTGACAGCGTCAGTACGAAAATACCGGACGAACAAAGCACAGGAGAGACACAAATGATACAAGCTGTTTATCCCGCTTCAGAAGCGGAAAGCATCAGTTCCGAAGCATTTTTAACGGGAGAATCCCATTGGGACTGGTGGCAGGAATACCGTGAGGCAGTCGACACATCCAGGGAACTTCAGCAGGACATGGATGATTATTACGCTGCCATTCAGAAAGAACTGCTGATCACTGCTGAAGACCATAATACGGTCTGTTCCCCGCTGAACATTTATATCGCACTTTCCGCCCTGTCCGAAGTATCAGACGGGAATACCAGGGCTCAGATCCTGGATGTCCTGCAGGCACCTGATATTAATTCCCTTCGCAGCCGTGCATCAGCTTTGTGGAACGCCAACTATCTGGATACACCTGCAGTCAAGAGTCTTCTGGCTGATTCACTGTGGCTCAGAAATGATATTGCATACAATGAAGAAACACTGCAGAGACTGGCAGACATCTATTACGCATCTTCATTCAGCGGTCAGATGGGTTCTGCAGAGCTCAATAAACAGCTGCAGGAATGGACTGACAAAAATACAGGCGGACAGCTTTCTGACTATACAAAAGACATGTCACTGGATGAAAGGACCATTCTCGGACTGGTTTCAGCGATCTATTTCAAAGCTTCATGGACTGACCGTTTTTATCCGGAACGTACGGACACAGCTGTATTCCATGGCGCTGCAGGAGATACGGATGTACAGATGATGCACCGTGATCTCATGACATCACTGTACCAGACCGAACATTTCCGGGCTGTCGGACTGAATCTGACGGACAGCGGTACGATGTACTTCTTCCTTCCCAAAGAAGGGACTGATGTCAAAGACCTGGCTGCAGACCGGGACGTCCTCAGCATTTGCCGTAATACCTGGACAAAAGACACAGCCTTCCCGATCGTTCATCTTTCCGTTCCGAAGTTTCATATCTCCGGCAAAACAGATCTGCTTGAAAGTCTCAGGAATCTCGGAATCACTGATGCACTGAATCCGGACCTGGCTGACTTCACACCTTTGACAAACGAAGCTGATCAGATCTTTGTTAACGCTGCAGAACATGCGGCTATGGTAGAGATCGATGAAGAAGGCGTGACTGGAGCTGCTTATACAGAGCTTGCCATGGCCGGAGCCGGAATGCCTCAGGAAGAAACAGACTTTGTGCTGGACAGACCGTTCTTCTTCAGTGTTGTTTCTCCGGACAATTCACTGCTGTTCTCCGGAATCGTACAGACGATCGAATAACCTTCAGTAAAGGCGGGTGACTCACCCGCCTGCTTTGTATGATCAGTCTTTACTCAGCAGCAGCTCCATCGCTGCTTTGTATTTCTTTACCCTGTCAAGATCCCATTGTGTGACATGATCGATCCTTGTCAGATCACAGTTATGTCTGAGGTCTGACAGTTTGACTTTCGCTGCCTGCGGATCTTCTTTGATCCTGCGTACATAATCCATGTATGGGACCTCAGGATCATGTGTCAGAAGTCTGACGATCCGGAGGACTTCCGGCGTAAAGCCCATCTCTGCGAGGTCTTCAAATGTTACATCTGTATCTTCCACAACATCATGCAGCAGGGCTGCAGTACATGTCACTTCATCCTCCATGCTTTCTGCCACATGGAGCGGGTGGCATACATATGGAAGTCCGCATTTGTCCGTCTGTCCGGCATGTGCCTCAAAGATCAGACGAATCGCTTTTTTTGTCATATCGGTATAGATCATGGCCGGTCCCTCCTTGTTTTCCTTCATTCAACAGCATATCACATCTCAATCATCTGCTGATCGGCATAATCTGACATATATTCAGCAGTCAATCAATAATAAACGGAATATACCTGCTACAATGGTAGATACAGGATACTCTGGAGATTAATCATGAAAAACATTTTAAGATCACTGGCTGTTTTATGCATTGTCTTCCTCTTCGGATGTACTTCCAAGCCTGATAACCAACCAGCTTCCTCCTATGAGATCGGCGGCAGAACCTACTACAATACCGCGGACCAGTACGGCAATGCCGAACATGCCAAGGTATGGTTCGGCAAAGACGGTTCATTTGTCCTGACCGACAATACTCACAGCGGCTTTTATGAGATGCAGGGAACCTGGAGCATCTCGGAAAATGTCATTACACTGAATGTCGAAAAAACAGGGATCGGGAATTTCACAAAAGTCCTGTTTGAGATCAGCGATGAAAACAAGATCGTCCTGAAAACGATGCTCGCCGGTTCTCTCTCTGATGATGTATTCACGACCGAGAAACCTGTATGGACGCCTTCTTCAGTTTCCACAGCAGCTCCTTCGTCCAAGCCGGAGCCGACCAAAACACCGGATACTGCTTCTGTTTCAGAAGAATACATTGCCTATTACAATACAGACCAGAACAATCCGTTCGGCACATCATTCATCGAGTTCCATGATGACGGAACATTCCTTCTGACCGAGGTACAGGGAATGGGTGCGGTCCAGGTCAGCGGTCTGTACGGCCAGGAAGGAAACACACTCCTCTTCAGCAACTTTGACAGTGAACTATATGATTCAAACGGTCAGAATATCTACAACTTTGAAATGGATATCATTGATGAAGATACGCTTGTCCTGCAGAAAAACCTGACAGCTTCCATGAAAGGCGATGTATTTACCACCAGCGGCAAAAAGCCTGCCGGTTACAGCGGATCAACGGAAAGCGGGCCAATGTATATCAATGGTGAGTTTGCCGCAAAACATGATCCTTCAGCCGGCATTCCGGAACAGTTTGAGCCATCCCTCAAACTTGAGACGAACGGTGAATTTACCTTTACCGAAAACTGTTACGCAGGTATGGGTCAGTACAAAGGCTGGTATGAAGTGAATGAGATCGAATATATTCTGCATGTAGAAGACGCTTCCACCATGCAGGGCTTTGCCGGGCAGGATGTTAAAAAGATCCTGTTCAAGATCAAGGATGCCAATACCATCGTTCTGTCCACAGATCTGTGCATGTCTCAGATCGGAGATGAATTCCATCTAAAATAGTGTCACAAACTTTTGACAGTTCAAATCAAAACATGCGGATTCGGTTTTCCGCATGTTTTCGTTTACTGCTTATTTTCCATTCTGTCCTGTTCGGTGACCTGCCTGATCACACGGCATGGATTGCCTGCCGCAAGACTTCCTGCGGGAATATCTCTTGTTACAACGCTCCCTGCACCGATGACACTGCCCTTCCCGATCGTCACGCCTCCGCATACCACGACATTGGAAGCGATCCAGCAGTCATCTTCGATCGTAATAGGCTTTGCGTATTCCAGATTGTACCAGCTGCCATCTTCACGCTGCCGGACATTGCGTTCTTCAGGGATAAGCGGATGCATCGGCGTCGCCAGTGTCACATTCGGACCGATCAGTACATTGTCCCCGATATGTACAGGACATACATCCAGACATGTAAAGTTAAAATTCACGCCACAGAATTTTCCGAATGCTGTGTTTCTGCCGTAATCAAAGTATACCGGTGCCTGCAGTGCGGGCAGATTTGGTGTTTCAGGAAGCAGTTCCCGCAGGATCTTCTCAATGGCTTCGGTTTCATCTTCGTCTGTCAGATTATATCTGCGGGCAAGCTTGCGCGCCTTGATCCGCTGTTCGGCAAGTTCAGGATCAGACGGATCATAAAGCTCTCCATTGATCATTTTTTCTCTTTCTGTCATATGCTGACCTCCGTATTTCTATATCAGTCCGAAATGATGCAGTGCATTTGCAATGCCGTCTTCATCAATATCATCCGTAACATAATCCGCTGCTTTCTGAAGGGCAGGGATCCCGTTGCCCATTGCAACGCCGATCCCGGCAAAACGAATCATATCAATATCGTTCTCTCCGTCACCGAACGCCATCGTTTCCGGCTGACTGATCATATAATGATCCATGAACTTCTGCAGCCCGGATATGGCTCGGAAGTTATATGATTACGGCCTAACTACTATTGAACCTGATCGTGTCACTCTCAAACCATACATCCTTAAAGGCTGATACAAGCAAAGCATAACGATTTGGCCGTCATGATCTGTGCTGATCTAATCTCAAATCAAGTGGAATTCTGTTTTGCCCCTTAAAACAATACTGATTTCCGCAGTCTTTTCATGCGCCTTCTTTTATGCCTCTTGTCACTCATATTTTACCAGTATTACCTGCTTCCGCAAAAAACAGTACTGTTTCTGTAAGACTGATTTCCTCGCGCTCAAAAGCGCATTTGGAAGTGGAAGTTAAGTTTCTGCTTCAGCATAGAAAAAGATGGAGACTGAGCCCCATCATGCATTTCATTTCTTTGTATTCTTTGCCTGTTCTCTTTCATCAAGCAGCTGCATCAATGCTTTTCCTTTTGCTGAGCTGATCTTGATCTCCTGGTTGGAATATGTGGAGACCGTGCATCCTGTCAGTCCGGCATCAACTGACTTGATGCTGGTATAGCGGACTGTTCTGCCGTCCTCCATGAAGCCGTCCTTATTGACATAGAGGTCCTGGTATTTTCTCATCAGTGTCATGTTCAGTACCAGCACGACGAGCAGACCGATGCATACGAGCAGGAATCCGGTCGCATCTTCAGATCCGGACTGTTCCGGATGCTGGGATACATAGATCGTCAGAAACACGACCAGCAGCAGTACACCGACCTGCAGGCTGATCCAGCCTGAAGAGCAGGTTATGACCTCGACTTTGTTTTTGGAGATCATATAAAAGTGGTCCAGTTTTTCCTGAAGATCTTTTTTTCCTTTCACGATCATATAGCTTATGAATATAAGCATCGCTCCGGCTGTCACATAAAGTAATGTGTTCATTTGTTCCCCTCCTGTTTGCATCAGAACGTTACTGTCTGATACCCGGCAATCATTTCATTGATCCTGTCGCAGGACTCTCCAGCGATCAGCGCTTCAATGAATTCCTGCCTGCTGCAGACATGCTGGATGAAATTCGGAAGATAACCGAATTCAAACAACGAAGACATTGTATCATTCATTCCCTGATCCCAGTACACGATAATCTGTGCTTTATTGACTTTATATCCCCAGAGCACCGGTTTTTCAAGGACCATGATGCTGAGCATGGTCTTGTCCGCATGCGGCAGCAGCCCGGACACCATGACGACATTGTTGGAAGCGTCAGACGGCATTGTATATTCCATGATCTCCAGTTCAGACTGCAGCTGCTGCGCATTGTCGATATCGTTCTCTAGATATTCACACAGCAGTCTCAGGCATTCCTGCTCGTTGGAAGCTTTCACACCGTAGTACAGGTTCTTCTGGTTCAGAAAGCGGTACGGCGTATTGAGGTTGCTCTTGTAGTTCAGCACGCTGGTCAGGAATGCATAGATCCTGTTTTTATCGATCGTATGGAAGAACAGACCCAGGTGATACATATGCGGCAGCGGCTGGTCAGTAAACATTCTGACTTCAGATTCTTCATATGTGGTAAACATCACATCGTATTCCGACAGGTCGATATTTCTCAGCTGATAGAGTTCAAATACATCGACTTTATTCAGAATCGATCCGAAATTGCGCTTCAGACGTTCCGCTGTTCCTGCGCCTGCCGTCATATCGGTCTTTGAAACAACGCAGGCATTGAGCTGGATGATCTGGGAGCGGTTTCTTCCCAGTGCAGGATGGAATATATTCGCCAGTCTGTGGATCTCTTCCTTGCTGTAAGGAAGCTGGTATTCCCGATACAGGTAAAAGAATGCCTGCATGGAAAGTTTCTGCGCCATCGGGGGCATCTGCCGGATATGCTCGCCTGAAAACTGTGACGTCACGATGCCATGATCGGCACGCATCATATAACTCATCAGGTAGTATGAGATGTTGTTGATCAGGACATTGTCATTCCGGAGCAGTCCGAAATGATTGATGTCGGACAGATAATCGATCAGTTCAATGGCAAATCTGCGGCAGACTAGATAGTTTTTGCTGATCTCTTCGGTATATGTTCTGATGATCCTCAAACCCGCAAAACACATTGTCAGCAATACCGTATGCATTTCATCCGGCTTGTATCCCAGGATCTCATGAAGTCTTGCGGCAAGCTGTGTCGCAACAAGATAAGAGCGGTACTCTGTCAGGTTCAGCACTGTTCTGGAATCATACTCCAGAACATGCCCTTTCTTCTGACGTACTTCGGAGATCAGGATCAGTCCTGCAATATAGCGAATGCTGTAGATCGAAAGATTATAATTCTGGGAATCAAAATTCATCTGTACTTCCGCAACCGCAGACATGATCTGTACCATTTTCAGCGGGTCGAAAGAAAACAGATGCCTGTATGCTTCATCGGAAGTATCCACCATGTCGGAAATCTGCATGAAGTTATATTCATTGACCAGCAGGATGCGTATATCGTGTTCCCGTCCGAGTATCTGCAGACCGTTTCTGCTGTTCGTGATCGAGAGATGGTATTCCCTGAGGATCTCCCTGGCATTGGTGACAGCATTCTTCACGGTCGTAATATTCGTATAGTACATCTCCGCCAGGTCTGCCAGATGAAGAGGCTTTTCGGAACAGATGATCGTCCTGATCAGTGCATGGGCAAGCTGAAGATACTCCGGAATCCTTGTCATATATTCACTGTCGATGCCAAGCTGTGCGCAGAACTTTGAAAAGGCTGCCCTGTCAGTCACTTCCAGTTCACAGCCTGTTCTCGCTTTGGCAGCGATCTGTGCCCCATGATCCTTCAGGACTTCATTGAGCTTGATGATCTCATTTCGTATGGTCCTGTCAGAGACACCTAAAAGATTCCCCAAAGTTTTGGAGCTGTAGGGCATTTCATTATACAGTTCACTCAGCAAACGTTTCTGGATCAGGTTAATCTGGATCATAGTTGTCCTTTTGCAGATTGATGATCCTGCAGTCATCATACTGGGCAGCCATCTTTCTGACTTCCTCCAGTGCTTCATCACTGTATACAAGGAAATCAGCATAGCAGTGCGCATTGCCCATTGCGCTGTTGATCACCATACCTTTGTTTTTCATATCAAGGATCGCACGTACATCTTTTTCAATGCTGATCCTGGCCCTGGCTCTTTCATCCTTTGACATATCAGGCGCGAGATCTGTGACAGCACTGTAAAGCCCGATGCTGCAGTGCTTCAGGAATTCATGTCTTGCCTTTTCCGGCAGTCCTTCTTCCTTCAGCAGGTCCGGACAAAGCGTTCTGCCCTGTGTCATATCCATGCGGATCTCATAGCTCTTTGTTTTTGCCTGGTAGTCACTTGACTGCATCAGGATCTGATCGGGATCCTGCCAGCCGCGTTCTTTGATCTCGCGTCTGAACACCTGCGAGAACTCATTCATTGTATATGCATGTTCATTGCGGTATTTGAATTTGGACAGTCCTCTGAGAAACTGTGTTGTTCCGATGTATGCTTCTACTGCAGTCTCTCCCAGATAATCGGACAGCAGCATATATATAACTGTGAATACTTCTTCATTTGAAAGCTCAGCTAATTTATCTGTCTTCTCAATCAGCAATGTGACTTTCTTTCTTCTGTCATCGAACTGCGGAATGACCTTCACATCGGAAGAATCGAATACTTTTCCGCTGACTTCCGCTGTCCCTTTGCATGCAGGATGTGACCAGCAGAATTTCCATGTGCCGGAAAGATCCTCCGGCAGCATCCTGCAGAAAGCGATCGCTGCAGCTTTGACTGTCGGGATCAGCTGCGTATTGAATTCCAGGATGTATGTTTCTTCTTTCCTGATCTTGCTGAGGCGGAAAGCCAC
>CAMOPG010000109.1:0-8774 GCA_946622165.1 uncultured Erysipelotrichaceae bacterium | reverse complement strand
CTGAAAATGCATGATGAAAACAACTGCACCATGTCAGTCTGATTTCTGTCAGCTGATCTGTCAGAATGGTCCGACTGCTTGTTTAGCGATTCCGAAATGATCGAGTGCTTTTTCGATCTGTTCATTCCAGAAACGCCATTCATGAGCATAGCCGGGTTCTGTAACAAACTTTGCCTTGAGGCCAAGCGTTTCTGCATAGTCTCTGAATTCAATGAAGTCCTGATACAGACCATCCGCTTCTCCGCAGGCAAAGTAGAGATCGGGAAGATCTGTTTCTTCTTCAAGCATCGTCCGCAGCTGATCCCAGGTGTTTTCGTATGAATTGAGGTATGCCTCAAAACTTCCTGCACGTTTGACGTCATTGGCAGTTCTCGGATCCAGTTTGTCAGGATCCAGTTTTCTCAGATCATGTGCGCACTGGGACAGCACGGCTGCTCCGGCAAATCTCTCCGGATGACCAAGGGCGAATTTGAGTGTGCCCCGGCCTCCCATAGAAAGACCCGCAATGTAGTTGTCTTCTCTTTTTTCACTGATCGGGAAACGATTGTATATCATCGGCATCAGTTCATCAAAGAAGTAATCACGCATCCGGTAGCCGAAACCGAATTCCGGACAGTTTTCATAATTAGAATTCATTGCGGAGGGCATGACAACAGCCAAGTTTCTTTCTTCCGCGTACAGCTCAATCAGGGATTTTCTCAGCCAGTCAGAACTGTCTCCGAATGTACCGTGCAGAAGCCAGAGAACTTTATACTTCTCTTTTTTTGCATAATATTCGGATGGTTCCTGTGTAAACGGGCAGTCCGGCAGCAGGATTATGATCTCGTGATTGTTACCGAGCAGTTTGCTGAAATAATTCATCCTGATCAGCATCATACTGTTTCCTCTTCCAGTGCGTAAGCACCGTTTGTTTCAATGACTTTTTTGTACCAGAAGAAGGAATCCTTCTTCATTCTCGCAAACGTTCCGTTTCCTTCATCATCCCGGTCGACGTATATCATACCGTACCGTTTTCTCATTTCGCCTGTGCTGGCCGATACCAGATCGATGCAGCCCCAGGGCAGATAACCGCGCACATCAGCACCGTTATCGATCGCAGCTTTGATCGCCTGGATATGTTCTCTGAGATAAGCGATCCGGTAATTGTCATGGATCATCCCGTCAACGATCCTGTCTTCCGCGCCAAGTCCGTTTTCCACAATGTAGACCGGTTTCTTATATCGGTCAGATACAGTTTCCAGGACATACTGCAGTCCCAGCGGATCCATCGGCCAGCCCCATTCAGAGTTCTTCAGGTAGGGATTCCCGTTTCCGCCGACCAGATTGCCGGATGCCTTTTCGTCATTGTGGACCGTCATGGTGTTGCTGTTGTAATAAGAGAAGGAATAGAAATCAACGGTTCCGTTCTTCAGGTCCGCAAGATCTTCTGCAGTGAATTCAGGCCGGAAACCAGCCTTGTCCCACATCCGCTTAGCATATGCCGGGTATTCACCAAAGCACATGACATCGGAGCAGTAGAAGAATGCTGTTTCCATATGATGCATATTCCTGATCACATCTTTGGGATCACATGTTCCGGGATAAGTCACGATCGCAGCGATCATACAGCCGATGCGGTTGGCAGGATCGATGGAATGACCGATCTGTACTGCTTTAGCACTTGCAACCAGCTGGTTATGCATTTCCCTGAGTCTGGCAGCCGCCCTTTCTTTCGGAAAGCTGTCCATATCAGTGATCGCAACTCCGAGATTGATCTCATTGTTGGTCAGCCAGCAGCTGACCTCACCTTTGAATTCTTCGAACAATGTCCTTGCATACTTTACATAGCAGTCAACGGTCCGCCTCTCCGACCAGCCGCCATGTTCCTCAAGATACAGCGGCAGATCAAAGTGATAGATCGTTACCATCGGTTCGATATTGTGTTCTTTCAATTCCCTGAATACGCTGTGGTAGAATTCCAAACCCTTCTCATTCGGTTTTTCTTCGATTCCAAGCGGGTATATCCGCGGCCACGATACCGACATGCGGAACATTGTGAATCCCATTTCTGCGAACAGAGCAATATCTTCTTTCCAATGATGATAGAAGTCGATCCCATCGTGATTGGGATAGAAACAATCATCCAGGACTGCGAAGTGCGCGCCTTCCGGAGCACCGTTATTCAGGTAATCATATTTGTTCAGAAGGATCTTCTCACCTTTTTCATTCTGCATGGTGATCCTTCTGGGAGAGTTTTTGGTCCCGCCGGTCGTAACATCGGTCAATGCGAGTCCTCTTCCGTCCTCATTCCATGCACCTTCCATCTGGTTTGCGGCAGTTGCCCCGCCCCACTGGAAGTTCTCAGGAAATGCGGTGCTCATGCGTTCACCAGATCTCTATAACGGATCAGTTCTACCTGATTCCTCTTCACCCATTCCTTGACCTCAGGGTCAGTGAGTGCCGCAAGGTCCATCGGACGGTAAACGGTAAAGCTGCTTAAGCCAAACAGGGCTGCGTCGATATAACCGCAATGCGAGATGATGAAGCCTGTTTCACCTTTCATGAATGCTTCATCAGCACCCAGGATGCGCTCTTTCAGGTCATCCTGCAGCTGTGCCTGCATTTCATTTCCGAAACGATAATGCGCCATAGAGAAGTTGGATACGATCTTCTGATCGATGATCTTTGTCGTGACCGGACATCCGTACTTTTCGGCAATCGCTTCATATGCCCTGAAAGTCGTCTTTGTTCCATAAGCATGTCCATGGATGTAATCCGGTTTTTTCCCTGTCAGCTCGATAAAGCGCTGTACCTGGGTGTCAAATTCCGCAAGGATCTCATCATAATTGACATGGTCATGACCGTTTTCTTCTGTGTCGAGCGCTCTGTTTTCTTTGCTCGTGAGGAACATTCCGTTCTCATGGCATAAGCCGGGAACCTTTTCATATCCAAGCAGCGAAGGTCCTGTGGAGGAATTGAGATCGATCCCGAAATCGATCTGGTCCAGATATGGCCTGATCAGTTCTACACATTCTTCTGCCCATGGCATGTTGGCAAATAATCCTGTATTTCTGACGATTCCGTTCCGGATCCCTTCGATGATCCCGAGCGATACGGCTTTTGTAATTCCGTAATCGTCTGATTGTACTAACAGCTTCATATTGAAGTCCTCCTGGTTTTCTTGGTAGTGTCAAAAATCGTCATTTTTGATCGATTCAAGACATACCTTTTTTATATGTTTAAGCAGTATACGAACTGCTTAAATCCTTGTTTGTTCCACCCTCCACATATTAAAAGGTGGTAGTTCTATGCTATTCTTTAAGTCGCCAAACCAATAGAAAGGAGAACTATCACCACGGAAAATATATCACATCTTCTCGAGGCAATACAGTCCCTATCGGCTCAGCTGTTTGTCTTCAGAACGAATATTGAACCTGTTACTCTTCTCAAGAGTATCCCGGATGATTTGGCAGATCTTCTCAATAACCCGCAGCTCAATGAACTCATTGATTCCGCTTGTTTGGCAGCGAAAGATCTCAATGAGTTCCTCAAACCTTTCCTGAAACTGATCTATTCTTATACACATAAGAAGAAATCATTCAACGATTCCATGATTCCTTACGCTGACTTTACTGTTGATCTTCCTCCTGTCATCCATACCGTCGATGCCGAACAGCTCAGAGCTGAAGATATTCTCGCTGTCCGCAACATCAAACCTGTCAATCACAGAAAGGATTTCCCTTACGAAGGCTGCTGTCCCTGGTGCGGTGCAGGCAAAGATTATCTTTATCAGAACAATGGCGGACGTCAGTATCTCTGCAAGGTATGCGGCAATACTTTTACCGACAAGGTTGTTCCCAGAGGCACTGCAGGTCTTTACTGCCCGCACTGCAATTCCAAACTCCAGCCTGTTCATGACCGTAAGGGTTATACTGTCTATGTTTGTCAGAATCACAAGTGCTCCTATTACAAAGAGAAGAAAGCTAAGAAAGAAGCCGGTGACGATCTGGATCTGCTTACCTCTTCCAAACAGTACAGATATCGTTATCATTACCGGGAATTTAAATTCAACATGCAGGAGATCAGAGAGTATTCTCAGCAATGTGAAGGCTGTGTCGATCTCTCCAGGATTCACGTTTCTCCCGCTGTTTTAGGCCTGATTCTTACGTATTACATCAACTATGGCATGTCTTCCCGCAAAGTTTCCAGCATCATGAGAGATGTCCATGGCGTCAGATTATCTCATCAGACCGTCAGAAACTATGCACAGTCTGTCTCTGTTCTCATGAAGGATATGGTTGACCGATATCCCTATGAACTCTCACATACACAGGCAGGCGATGAGACATACGTTCATATCATGGGTAAGAATCATTACGTCTTTTTCTTCTCCGATCCCGCAAAGAAGATCATCACTTCTTACTATATCTTCTCAACCAGAGACACCAGGAATGCAGTTATCTCAATGTACAATGTCATCCGCAAGTTTTCTCCTTATCCCGACGATCTGACTTTCATCACCGATGCCAATCCCATCTATAACGCTGCACAGCTCTTCTTTGAGATGAACGGCTTCAGTTTTGATCTTCACCAGGTCATCGGTGTGAAGAACAGAGATGAAATATCTGCACGATACAGACCTCAGAAACAGACTGAAGAACGTCTTAACAGGACGTTCAAGGAAAACTACTATCCGACCAATGGATATGGTTCCCTGGAGCAGGCAAACTCATACATGGTCTTATATGTCTCTTTCTTCAATTTCCTGAGAAGGCATTCATCTTTAGGCTATAAACCGCCTGTTGAGATTCCTGAACTCTCTGAGATTCCTCTTATGCAGGATAAATGGCTCAGGCTGATCGAACTGTCCGGTAAGTATCATCCGCAGCAGGCAGCCTGACAGACAATTCAATCAGTCTCAGACTTGTTTTCATCATGCCTTCTTTGGTATCCGGAAGATCCTTTTTCGTTCTGAATTTTCAAAGAACAACGATATAGTGACAATGTCCTGATGTTTTATCGCTGATACGATACTCTGTACTCCCTTATTCTCCGGAGTTTTCATAAACTTTAGACACTATCGTTTTCTTATTTGTTTTCTGTTTCTGTTTCCTGTGCAAGCATCTGCTTGTCCAGTGTACGGACAAACGGGATGTAGATCATAACTGTCAGCGCGAATACGACGAATCCCCAGATCACGCCTGCCCAGCCGAACTGGAAGAAGTTGACCAGGAAGAACGGAAGGTTGAATCCAAGGCTTGCGCCTGTGGCAGCAGGAAGAAGGCCGATGATCTGAAGCAGATATGTTCCAAATACTGTCAGTATATTTGCAAGCAGAACATACGGAATGAAGAAGATCGGGTTAAGGATGACCGGGATACCGAAGTATGCAGGTTCATCGACGCCGAAGAAAGAAGGAATAACTGCCATCTTGGCAATGGAACGCAGCGCTTTGGATCTTGCAACAAGGAAGATCGCCGCAAGGATCGTCAGGGAACCTGTACCTACCATGATGGATGTGCCGCAGACAAGATTCGGACGTGCCAGACCTGCCTGGTAAGCTGCGAGGTTTTCCATCTGCAGAGGCATGAACAGCATCATGATGATCGGATAGACTGTCATACCGCCATGGATACCGAAGAACCACAGCATAGAAAGAACAGTGCTTAAGAAGAACAGACCGAAGATATTAGCGCCTGCTGCTCTTAACGGCATCTGCAGGATCGTATAGACTGCCTGGTGCATATTGCCGAACGGTGTGAATCCGAAGATAAGTTTCAGAACACCTGCTGCACACAGTGCAAATATAGACGGAAGGATCGCGGAGAACTGCTGTGCTACTACAGGCGGTACCTGCTCGGGAAGCTTGATCTCTACATGCTTTTCTTTGCAAAGTCTGAAGATCCAGCCTGTCAGAAGACCGATGATGATCGCGCCGAACATACCGGAAGAACCAAGCCAGCTCATCGGAATGGATGATGCTTCCAGATCATACGGTGTGATGACAAGGAGTGCTGCGATGGAGACAAGGCCTACCGAGATCGCATTCTTTCTGTTGTCGTATGTATTTGAATATGCGCTGCCGATACCGAAAGCGATCCAGATTGCGATCAGACCGATCGTGAAGTTATAAATAGCAGTTAGAGCTGAGCCGAAACCTGTGGACGCAAGGAAGTTCTGATACGGCTGGAATGTGATAGCACTGTTGAGCAGTGTAGCGACAGAACCTACCATGACCAGCGGCATCATTCCCATAAAGCCGCCCATGATAACGCTCAGGATCTTGCTCTGTGACATTTTTGCGGAAAATGCTGTGAGACTTGTTTCAAGTCTATCGAGAATACTTTTCATGTTTACCCTTTCTTACCCCCTGTTTTGGGTGCGTTAAAAACATCATTTGACTTTCTGTTTATTTGTTATTGGATTAGATGCTCAGTATGAGCAGTTGTTCAGGATTTCTGTAAGTGATCCATAACTGCAGGCAGATATCGCTCCGCTTACCAGTTTCCGGTCATTGAGGAATATTGAGAGTGCCTTGAGCAGTCCGGAACAGCTTTTTGTATCTGTCCGGCTGAAGCTGCCGATCAGCACCATCTGGATCTTTTCCCCGTTCCAATCGACAGGATGGGAAAAGACGGCGGCAGACAGGATCGTTTTTTCACCTGTTCTTTCAAGTGATCTTAAGAAGACCGCCCCTGCAGGGAAGACCGTCCTTCCATACTGTTCACGGACCACCAGGCTGTCTTCGAATCCTTCCGGAACAGATTCGACTGCAGCAATACGGCCGCACATCTCATGGATCACTTTTCCGCGATCCGAAGCGTCTATGTCGTCAAAGAACAATTCCGGCCGGAAATCGATTCCCTGACTGTCCATGATCGCTTCTGAGGACAGTACTTTTCTTACGAGGTCTTTCTCTTTTCCCGAGATCAGGGCACTGATCCGGTATACCGGCATCCGGATGCCTGCCGGACTGACCGGCATATCCACCGTAGAGAAGACCGCGTCATATTCACCCAGGTTTCGTTTTTTCAGATCAATGACATCACAGATATCAAGCCTGCGTACCTGGTCGTGAAACTTTTTTTCGAAGCTGTAGCGAAGCAGCTCTGTATTGGATCGCGTATCCGCGTTGATCAGCAGAATGTTCTTCTGGTTGACGCGTCTGCGGTCAAGCGCGATCTCTGTATGCAGCGCATAATATCCTGTTTCCTCTTCAGAAAGAAGATAACCATAGCGCTCATAAATGACAGATGCGAATACAGCTGCTGTGTCATATGCCTCCAGAAGTTTTATGGAAACATCAGTGACCAGAGGGTGTGACATTTTTGTGCCGAAACGTATCCTTTTCAGAAGTTCCGCTGTATGAAGTCTCAGCATCTGCTGGTAATGATCATCATCCCGCAGATCAATTGCCCTGATTCGGACAAGCCTGTCCAGCATTTCACTGACGAGATCGTCCGCTTCCGGACTGTTCACTTCCAGTAAAGAGAAGGAACGGGTATTCAGATAGATCGTCATGTAGCAGATCTCCGATTCATCAAAGCTGATCCGCAGTTCCTTACTGATCCTTTCCGCCAGTCTGCCTGCAAATGCATGGTCAGGCAATGCTTTGATCTCCCTGATCGTTTCTTCGCCGTAAACGATGCGGCATCCTTCTTTGATGCGGTAATACTGTACGACCAGACTGATTCCCAGACTGTCAATGTTTTCCGCGGTCAGCTGATAATGTGTTTCCTTAAAGAAATCTCTCAGGATGTAATGGATCCTGTACAGCACTGACTGCGGGTAGAGATTTTGATCGTCCTCCACGGGCAGATGGCTTCTTTCGTTTTTCATAAGCGCGTTAGCCAGACAGGCACGGATCCTTCCTTCTTCTCCGACCGCATGCAGTCCGCTGCCGGGAACACTTTTCAGTTCGATCCCGTAACTGCCCAGTTCTTGTCTGACCATTGCAAGATCATTGGAGAGCTGTGTTCTCGACAGTCCGAGAGATTCGGCAAGATCATCACTTTTATGAAAACAGTCTTTTTCCAGGAAACGGATGGTCAGGTATCTGATCCTTTTCTCCCGGCTGGTAAAATCAGGCCTTTCCTTTTTTGCCTGTTCCGGAAGGATCTCCTTGAGGTAGCGGTCAAACGTTTTCCTGTCAAAGATTCTTAGCGTATAGCCGTTTCCTTTTCCGGACTTGCTTTCGATCAAGGCACCGTTGCGTCTGAGCTCACTGTTGATCTCTTTCATCCTGCTTTTGAATGTTGAGACTCCCATATCCAGGATCTCCGCACACTCGGCAGATGAATAGTTCCTCTTTTCTGAGTTCAGTGTTTTCACCAGCTTCAGAAGGCTTTTCCTGTTCATCTTCTTTTCCCTTACAATCTCAGTATAGTGTTCTTTGTTCATGACACCATACGCACTCATATATCATTATCCGTCTAAAAACTGTAATGATGCAATCTTGACGTTTTTCGTTCGTATAAACATTTTTCATTTGCCTGCCGGGCTCTGGATGAACGTTCAGGAAGCTCTCTGCTGCTTTATCCGTATCTTTTTTCAACAGCAAAAAAAACACCGCGTTTTCACGCGATGCTGTGTGGCTGATCAATAACCGCCTCTTACGATACGAACTTCGTCGGATACCTCTTCGGTCACAGTCTCATCTTCCAGCGTATGCTCATAGATGATGCCGTCTTCGATCTTTTCATCAAGAACAAGTTCGAAGTCCACGATGTTTCCGTTCAGATACTCGTAGTTGTTGAAGTTTCCGTATGACGCATATCCGTTGTTTGCGCCGAAGT
>CAMOPG010000108.1:0-8779 GCA_946622165.1 uncultured Erysipelotrichaceae bacterium | reverse complement strand
ATCAAAAAGCTCCCTCTCGGGAGCCTCGGTCATATGATCATGCCACACACTTTGCCAGATAATGGTTGCGGTATTCTTCCACATCAGTGATCTCTTTGATCACATGGATCTCTTCAGGGAAGCGGATCTCCGCATCCTCAGAAGGGATCTGCACAGAGAGGATCGCCTGATCGTGCCAGAACGGGAACAGATCGATGACAAAGTACTGTCTGTCATAGGCAAGGAAATATCTGGTCTTGTACAGGGAACGGAGCGAATGATCCGCTTCTTCCAGCAGCTCCAGATAATGATCCTCCGTCAGTCTGCGTTCCAGTTCAAGTGATTTGACGCCGATCTGCCTGATCTTCTTTGTGGCAACTGCTGTCCAGTGTCCGTTCTCACCTGTCTGTTTGATATGATATGTGCTTCCTTCCGGTGCTTTCAGATACGTTTCGATCACATCCAGCTTCCGGGTCAGAGGATTGCTGTTGAGCCAGTCAAGATCCGGATACTCGATCAGGAATTTTCTGCGCATTGCGACAGGCTCAGGTTCTCCGAGGAATGCGATGATCGCATTCAGCAGGCGCATCATCTTGTTTTCGAAATCCGTGGAATTATCAATGATCGTAAAGTGCGGATGTCCCATCCATGCGGAGATCAGACGGTTGTCCAGATCGATCGCTTCTTCCGCACTTTCATATCGTGCTGCGTTATTCTCATTGGAATAGAACTCCTCGGCACCGTTGGCTGCGGTCACCAGATGGAACACGGCATCATAGCGGTCTCTCAGCTCATGGATATTCCCGTTGACGGAGGCAGCTGCTTCAGCAAATTCCTCCTCTGTCATATATGCCTTGTTGTCCATGAAGCCCCTGTCGCACACGATCAGGATCTTTTCCTGCTTCATGGTACGCGCAGCCTGTTCAAACAGTTCTTCCTTTGTCAGCTGCAGCTTGACCTGCACCTTCTGGTAATCCAGGTTCGTGCCGCATGTCCACGGCGCTACGCCGCCGCTGATCAGCTCGGTGGCTGTCTCCGGCACAAACAGAACGCACCAGCCCATTCTGGTCAGGTTGTTCATGATCCAGCTCATCGCTGTCGTCTTGCCGGCACACGGTCCGCCGGTGATCACGATCTTCTTCAGTTCCATATTCATCTCCCGTCCAACAGTCTTTATTTGATGCCGTACAGCAGGGCGGATCCCTTCAGCATGTACAGAGCCGCTTCATTGGGCATCATAAATCTGCCCCTTGTCGTATCGATCAGTTCGACTTTCTCATATCCTTCATCCAGAAGTTCCTGTCTGAACTTCTCCATGTCTCCATAGCGGGCAGGCGTCATGATATCATGGATTGCAAATGTCCCGCCCTTCTTCAGTACACGCAGTGTTTCCTTCAGCAGAGCCTGCTTATCGGCGCCGCTGATGTTGTGGTATACATAGTTGCTGGTGACTGCGTCGAACGCCCCGTCCGCAAAATTCAGCTTCACAGCATCGCCTTTCCGGAAAGTCACATTTTCAGCGCCCTCTGCCAATGCATTGCGGCAGCACAGATCCAGGCTGTATGAAGCATAGTCCTTGCCCCAGCGGTCAATGCCGACCATGCGTCCCTGCGGGTTGCGCTTTGCGGCCGCGATCGTCAGAGCACCGCTTCCGCATCCTACATCCAGACCGACGCCGTTCTCCGGCAGATCGATGTATTCCGCGATTCCGTTGATGACCTGCTCCGAAAGCTTCCGTCTGCCTTTATAAGAGAAAGCAGCTGAAGCCATCATGCTCCAGAGCGCTGCAGCCCCCATGCCCGCTGCTCCGGCAGCCAGCACATATTTCAAACCTTTGGGAAGATTCTGTTCCTTCTCATACACTGCAGCTCCGAGGGCACCTGCCGCAAGACCTGCAGAAGCAGATACAAGGCTTACTGTCATCCCTGCCGGGATCCAGTTTTTGTAATCCGGCCCCTTCTCAGCAATGCGTTTTTCTTCAGCTGTCAGTTCATTTTTCATTTCCAGCGTGCTCATATTATGATTCACCGTTCCTTTCTGCGGATCATGATCGATCACATGTATGTTCAATTCCAATTACAGTATACATTCTCCATGTCAATTTCGGGGAGTTTTCGCGGGATCAATTCTGAAAAACAGACATGGCAGCGGCGGTCATCACATGCGCTGAATCCTGCAGATACGGTCATTTCATTTGAAACAGCGATCGGTCATCAAATATACTGGATGCAGAAAGAAATTGAGGTAACCATCATATGAAAGATGTATTGAAAGCGATCGCTGACAGAAGCTCTACCCGTGCCTATACAGAAGAAAAACTGACGGAAGAAGAGCTGGAGATCCTGATCAACGCAGGTCTTCAGGCACCGACTGCCGCCAATAAGCAGGAGATCCATTTTACTGTGATCAAAGGCGATCATCCCGTCCTGAAAGAGATCCAGGATGAACTTGAAAAGGAAAGAAAAGCAAACGGTCATAATTTCTATTATGAAGCTCCTGTTGTCTTCATTCTCAGCGGCGACAGCTCATTTCACTGGTCAGGCGTTGACGCAGGCATCGCAGCCCAGAACCTTGCACTGGCTGCGGAAGGTCTGGGTCTGGGCAGTCTGATCATCGGCTGCATCAGAAATGTCATGACCGGTGAAAAGATGGCATATTTCAATCAGGCCCTGCAGATCCCGGAAGGATATGTATATGAGATCGCAGTCGCTGTCGGACATAAGGCAGCAGAAAAGATCCCGCACTTATACAGCGCAGTCAAAAACGTAACATGTCTCTGATCATCAGGTGAAAAGAACCTCCCTCTTTTCCGGCAGAAGCTCCATCCTGCTTCTGCTTTTTTCATGCGCATCAAAAAAGACATGCCGGAGCCGTCCGGAATGTCCCTGTTGTTCTTTCATTTTTATTTCAAAATGATCGGCACTTACTGTTTCATTTCTGCGGGTGAAAGAGTCCGCAGTTATTCCACGGACTCTTTTTCGGATCACATGATATGCGGTGCGCCGTCAGATGTATATGCACGCGGTGAATTCAGATTCACTCTGCTCCAGACGATCGCTTCATGTTCCTTCAGGAAGTCATAGTTGAGATCCATGCCCCAGCCCGGTTTGTCATTCGGCTTGATGAATCCGTCTTCGACCTTGAGGACATCTGTGACGAGTTCAGCGTCAAGGCCTTCTTCTCTCGGTTCGTTCTCGAGGAATGTCGTGTTGTATGTGCTCATGCAGAAGTGAACGTTGATGCAGTTAGCCAGTGTGCTGAGCGGGTTGTGAGGTGAGATCAGACGGAAGGAAGGTTCTGCCATTGCGGCGATCTTTCTCATGCCTGTCATACCGCCGACGAGCAGGATATCCGGCTGCAGGATCGTAACTGCATGGGACTGGATCAGTTCTTCAAACAGCTGAGGTGTGAAGATCTGTTCGCCTGTTGCCAGTCTGACGTTTGTCTTGGAAGCATATTCTACCCAGTTCCTGAGGTTGTCCGGACGGATCGCTTCTTCAACGAAGAACGGACGGTACGGTTCCAGGGCGTTTGTGATGTTGATCGCTTCTGCCGGTGTGTAGATCTTTGTCTGCAGGTCTGTTCCGATCTCAAATGCATCACCAAGTGCTTTTCTGAGGCCGCTGAACATTTCAACTGCTTCATTGATCGCTTCGCCTTCCGGAAGGTACCCGGCACCGCGGATGCCTACCTTGACAGCTTTATATCCGTATTTATCGATCTTGGGCTGGAGGTTTTCCAGAGTTTCCTGACTGTTTCTGCCCATTGCGTGGCAGTATACGGGAACCTTATCCCTTACTGCGCCAAGCAGCTTGTATACAGGAAGGTTCGCGATCTTTCCGGCAATATCCCAGAGTGCCAGGTCGATGGCGGAAGCTGCTGTGCGGAGAACAGAACCGCCTTCAAATCTGGAGTAGTTCAGGATACGCTTCTGGATGCGTTCCCTGTCCAGCGGATCCATTCCGATGACCCATTCGGATACATAATGGACCATTTCAGCGACCGCTGCGTCTGCGCCGACACAGAAGAGTTCACCGACACCGTGGACACCCTCGTCTGTATCGATCCTGACAAAGTTGAAGTTTCTGAACTGCGTAGTGTGAACCGAATAAGTCGTAACATTTGTGATCTTCATGTTGGTTTTCCTCTCTATCTATATTATATCAGCGTCCGCCGATCAGTCCGCTTGTACCGTTCATTCCGTACAGAACAAGGATCGTGACAAATACGACTGCTGTATGGATGATCCACGGCATGATTGAAGCTTTGAGAACTTCTTTCTGAGTATATCCGCCGGCACCGTATGCGATCGCTACTGACGGTGAAGACATCGGTGTCAGCATGGCTGCTGTTGTCATTGCGGACAGCGCCAGGACACATGCGACAGGATTGAAGCCCATCTGCATAGCTGTAACGATGGACAGCGGGCAGAATACGTTATATGTAGCTGTATTGGACATGAACTGTGTCAGGATGCCGCCTACCAGCATGAATGCGAGAATGAATACCGGGAAGGAAGGATTTCCGCCGAGCATGCCGACGATTGCATTTGCGACGATCTGGGCTGCGTTGGACTTCTGCATAGCTGTTGCCAGAGGGAGAACGCCGCACAGCATGAACAGTGCATCGATATTCATTGCATTTCTGACATCCGGAACCTTCATAACGCCTGCCAGCAGGAGAATGATATCAGCGATTGCCGGAATGACATACATGTCGATCGGGAAGCCCTTGACCATGTTGGCAACGACGATCAGGACCATAACTGCGCAGAAGACTGCATAGATCAGTTTTTCCTGAGCAGGAGTAATGTCGGATTTCTTTTCATTGAATTCCTTGATCTTGGATGTATCGACCTTATGCACAGGATAATGCTTCCAGCCGACCAGGACAAGATACAGGTATGTTGCCAGGCATGCCGGGAAGACAACGAACACTTTATCGAGAACACCTGCTTCAGCCGTGGAGCCGTTGGCAGCGAGCATAGCGTTGATCGTAACGAATGCTGTCAGTGTATTTCCGAAAGGCAGGGAGTTCTGAGCTGCGTGAGCCATGATGGAACCCGGATAGAGCAGATGGGAAGGCTGGACTTTGGAGTCTTCACCAAGAGCGTTCATCATCGGCAGGAGCAGTGAGATCAGAGCCAGCGGTGAAACGAAGTGGACCATCAGCCAGCAGGCGCCGAAATAGATGGCTACGATTGCTGAAGGATTGCTTGCGTGCTGCAGCATCCATGCCCTGAGTTTGGAAACGATGCTTGTTTTTGCGAGTGCGCCGGAGAGAATGAACATACCTCCGATCATGATGATGTTGTTGGATGAGAAATACGCAAAGGCTTCACCGAATTCCAGAACCTTTGTTACTTCCAGGATGATCAGGCCTGTCATGGCAACAGTGCCCATAGACCACTTTCCTGACATGAATCCGATAATGATCCATAACAGTACGAGAAGCGTAACGATCGTGTTGAAATCAAACATACTATCCTCCTGTTGGCCAGATACATATTTTATACTTATATAATTATATTTTATATAAGTATATTCTATAATGTATCCGCTTTCTTTTGACAATTTCACTATAATTAATCACTTGATTTTATACAAACAGGTATCTATTATATATTTAATCAGAATTATTTATAAAAGGAGGTTATGATGGATGTACGTTCCCAGACTTATATGACCGCCCTTGCCGAACAGGGTTCCTTTCAGAATGCAGCACGGGAACTGGGCATATCCCAGCCGGCGCTAAGCACCTGGCTGACCAATCTGGAACAGGAACTGAATGTCCAGCTGGTGATCCGCAGCAGAAACGGCATCATCCTGACGCCTGCCGGCAGGCTGTATCTGGAGGGTTCCCGGAAAATGATCGCTGAGCGGGACAGATTTTACCGTGAAGCAAAACTGATCTCAACCTCTGATCAGGAGATCATCCGTATCGGAGGAACTCCTTCCGGAGGAACGAGAGTATTCGCCAGAATGTACAAACATTTTCGGAATGTCATGCCTTCTGTTACTCTGCAGTTCACAGAATGTTATAACCGCGACATGCTGGAACTTGTCCGCAAGGGTAAGATCGATTTCGGGGTCGGAAGCACATCCGATCCGGATTTTCCGGATCTTGAATGCATTATCGGTACGAGAAATGAACTGATCCTGCTGATCCCTGAAGGCTTTGCCGGCTACTATGACCCTTCCGGACTGGCGAAAGATGCGCAGTTCCCTGTTGTTGATTTTGAGATGATCCGTGATCTTCCGTTCATTATGCCCAGCGAACAGGTATCCTTCTGCGAAGCACTGAACCGATTGTTTGAACAGGCAGGATATAACCCGAATATCATCTTCCGTTCATCCAACACGGGAGCGATCGCCGCAATGATCAAAGCCGGAAACGGGATCGGTGTCATCCAGAGAAGGAACTTTTCACCGCTTGAGCAGATCGCGCCTTACAGTTTTGACCCTCCATTCATCGTCAATCCGATCCTTGCTTACAGGAAAGACCGTGTACTTTCCAAAGCCGATAAGGAGCTGATCCGATTCCAAAGTGAGTATCTAAAGTCATTATGAGGCTGAATATGAACACGAACAATTATGAATACATGCTTGCGATCGCTAGGGAAGGAACGATCCTGAAAGCAGCGGAAAAACTGAACATCTCCCAGTCCGCCCTTTCCCAGGCACTCGCAAAAGAAGAAAAAGAAGCCGGAGGCCAGCTGTTTGAGCGTACCCGCGGCAAGAAAGTGACCGTCACACCGCTTGGTGAACTATATCTGAGAACTGCAGAATCAATGATCCAGATCAAAAGCGAAACATACGAAAGCATTGAGCGTCTGGCGCATGATACCTCCCGGACGATCCGCATCGCGATATGCAACCAGGCATACAATTCGGTTTCCGACCGAATCCTGACGATTCTGAAAGAACAGTTCCCTGACATCAACATCTACTTTTACCGTTCTGATTCCAGCCAGTCCCTGCAGCTTTTAAAAAACGGCTCTGTCGATCTTGCGATCCTTGCGGCAAGACAGATCAGTGACAGCGTCATTGAGACTGCGCTTCTGTATCATGAGCATCTTGTCCTGGCAGTTTCCTCAGGTTATCCGCTCAGCGATGATGTCCCGCTCATGAAACAACTCAAAAAGATCCCCTTCATCTATTACGCGAGGGATACATTCCTGGAACCCCTGATCCCGGAAGAACTGCGTATCGATCAGCTGAAGCCTCCGGCTGTCTACAAATCCCCGAGTGCTGAGGAAGTGCTCCGGCTTGTCGAAAACGGATATGGTGCCGGTATGGTTCCGCAGCATCTGGTGAAAGAGGACCATGACTATACTGTCATTGAAACTGACCTGCCTGTAAGCTATGACATCATGATCGCGATTCCCAAATACAGCCGCGATAAAGAAAACCTGTACGATATTTTCCGGATGATCAAAGAACTGAAATGCTGAAAAAACCGGAAAGAAATAATGCTGTCTGTTTTGTTATCAAACAGGCAGTACTTTTTATCGTACTGATTCCGGCAGTTTATTTTGTCTGTGTTTTTGAGATCAGCGGTCCGCAGAGACCTTCCACACCGGTCAGTGCAAGCACGCACAACAGGTTCTTTTGGACGCCTTTGTATGCGTCAGTGGGATCATACCATTCACTGATATCATGCGTTCCGCCGCTCTTTCCGCCGCTGCAGATCGTTGCGGCAGGGATGCCTTTTGAAAGCGGGATATTCGCATCCGTGGAAGACAGGCTTCTCAGGACAGGCTGAACGCCCGACACTTCAAATGCATTCTTCAGGATCGTTACGATCTCGCAGTTCTCATCCTGGATCCCGCCCATGGAACCGCTCAGTTCTTCCGTGCTGATCTGTATGCGTGCATCCGGATCAAAATTCTTCCGTCTTCCGTTTGCGGCAGACCAGTTCCGTTCTTCTTCCCATCTTGCGTATTCTTCATCAGCGCATTCATGAGCGATATCCAGGCACTTCTGATGGAATGCCTTCATTACCTCACCGTCCGCGCTTCTGACATCCATGGTGAATGAACATTCGCTGGCTATGGAAGTCACACCGGTGCCTCCCTTGACCGTTGATACATTGAAGATCGTGAACGGATCATTCGGTACGCGCTGTTCAGCTATCCTGGCGATCGTCCTGCCCATGCACATGATCGGATTGACCAGTCCGAAGGCCCCCATGGAGTGGCCGCCCGGCCCGCGGAATGTAATGCGGTACTGTACATCGGAAACACCACCGTATGTCAGCTGGTCCCCGCAGCCGTCAATCGAAATGAATGCGTCGACCTTTGTATTCTTTGTTTCAAAGATATGGCGCATGCCCCGGAAGTTTCCGACGCCTTCTTCACCGACATCCCCGCCGATGATCAGCGTGCATGCAGGTCTGATATCCGCTTCCTTCATTGCCCTCAGCAATGCGAGTACTTCTGCGCATCCTCTTGTATCGTCGCAGATCCCGGGAATACAGATGCGTGAGCCTTCCCTTCTGAGCTTCAGTTCCGTATCCATCGGGAATACGGTATCAAGATGTGCGCTGACCCAGACAACAGGACTGTTTTCCGGTCCGGGTATGATCGTATACGTATTCAGAACTTCATCCTGTACCGCTTCATATCCCATTTCTTCGATCATTTCCTTGAAACGTGCTGCTTTCTGTTCCTCATGGTTGGAATATGCGGGGATCAGTGCCAGCTCGATCTGCTGTTCAGTAATGTGATCTGCGTCCTGTTCAATGAACGCAAGTGCTTTCTGTACGCACGCGCTGTCGTGAAGTGTACGGATCTTTTCTT
>CAMOPG010000107.1:0-8951 GCA_946622165.1 uncultured Erysipelotrichaceae bacterium | reverse complement strand
CATCCATATCATTGTTCATATATACGATAGCTGACAGCTGTGTCTGATCAGCTGCTGTATAGTAAATATCCGGCCGTATAAAACAAAAGATCCGACCGAATTCTCTCGACCGAATCTTCAAATCAATAGTGCACGCAGGCGTACAGCAAGCAGGTGGAACAAAAGTCCGAGTATAATCAGCGCCAGCAGATATACTTTGCCGAACGCTGATGTCAGATTGCTTGAAACATCCCCCAGATAAGGAACATGGTATTTCACAACACCGATCACTTCCTTATACAGGACACTGTTGAAATCCTCATCCGCGTTTGCATCGCCTTTGGTGGATATCTTTCCTTCTACTGTGTTGTTGTTCGTCACACGGTGTACTACAACACTTCCCCCACTGTAGAAAGCGATCACTTCACCTTCTGCTATATTTTTAGCTTCGGCAGGTTTTACAAAGATCATACTGCCGGTAGGGATCGCAGGTTCCATACTTCCGCTTACAACATTGTACATATCGTACCCAAACAGTCTGGGCGTGGACATCGGTATCAGAAGTATAATGACACACAGCAGAATGCCTGTTCCGATGATACTGCAAAGGGCAGGGAGAATACTCCCGCCCTTTGAAGTGTTATTGTAATCAGTTCGGCTCATTCGGCAGATCTTGCTTTTGCCATGACTGTGATCAGCAGAACCAGGATTCCGGCACAACCTGCTCCAATGCCGATTTTAACTCCTGTACTCATACCTTTGCTGTTGGAAACATCGTCTGAGCTGATCAGTTCTTCTGTAGAACCGGATGTATTTTCGGATACTGCCATCTCATTATCAGGTTCCTGATCCAGATCAATAATCGTCACTGGCAGATCTGATTCAGTCTCAGGCACTGTCTCTTTCTGATTCTCAGCAGTCTCAGCATTGGTGTTATTGAATGTCGTGTTGGAAGCTGATGCCGCATAACCTTTTTTACCGGTGTTTTCGGCAGGGAGCTGGATATAGACAACACCGCCGTCTTCAACAACATATGTTACTCCGCCGCTTCCTGTGGTTCCGACGACCTTCGGCTTGACCTTCTTGTATTTGAATGTAAAGACATTTTCAGATGCCTGATCACTCAGTTTCTTTGTCAGGTTATATGCCTGCGGCAGATATCCGTCAACATAACGGAAAGCGACGACCGGCTGATCACCGACATTCCCCTGATATGTCGCTGAAGGAAGCAGCGTTTTTCCGGATTCGTCCACATAGTTAACGGTATATGCAACAGTCTCACCCTTCATGCCGTATGATGCAACAAATACGGTATCTTCTGTGATGTCTGTTGTTCCGACAACTCCTTCCACACCGCTGATATGGAATCCTTTGAAATAATAGTTGTCATCCGTAACTGTAATATTGTCTGCATAATCAGAAGGATTCCATGTTGAACCATAAGGGATCTCCATGTCCTTTGTTCCGCTGTATGTTCCATGCAGGCCCGGATCGATCGTAACTCTGTATTTATAGCTGGCTGCCCTTGCTACAGCATTGCTTCCGATCATCAGAAGAACAACTGCTAAAAGGCTCAATACTATCCTTAATCGTTTCATATCAATACCGCTCCTTACTCGCTGCTCCGGGATGACCGCTTCAGAATAACTGCCGCGATAATGAACAGCAGAACACTGCAGCCAAACGCTCCTGCATACAGAGGAAGATTGGAGCGATCACCTGTGTTGGGCAGATATACGATCGTCTGTTTCTTATCGACGATCACCTCAGGATCATTTGGCTTTTTCGTTGTTTTGGGAACTTCTACCGCAAAGTTCATTGTCAGTTCCCCAAGTGCGTCCTGATAGCTGTTTGTCTGTGTTTCACCATCCAGAACGATATGAAGAGACAGTGATGAAGATGTATTTGCTCCCATGGTTTCCAGATAGAAGTAGTCCTTCAAGACTTCGCCCGGCTCATGCAGACCGACACCGGCTGCTGTATCTTCACCACCGACTGTGTCACTTGAGAAGATCGTAACATTCTCACCTTTGCTGTTGGTATAGACCAGTTCATAGGTATAAGCACCGCCCTTACCGGCACTGTTGTCTTCCAGACTCTTGACAACTTTGTTCTCCATCCACCAATCAGCTTCACCTTTGCTGGTGTTTTCAAGTGCGATGTTGATGTTGAGTTCATCACCGGGTTCCATTCCCTTTACATTATCCTGAATGTCCTCAGTCGTAAAGTTGGAAACCATTTCCTTACCGGTAAACGTTACTTTCCAGTCTGTTTCCACTTGCGGATATACTTCTGCTGAGACTGTCACAAAGCACATGCTGAGAACGGAAAGAGACGCCGCTAAACGGATCAATGTTTTTTTCATCCCGATCATCCTCCTCACTTAAGGCTCAGGGTCGTTCCGCTGATCGTTACATCCCTGCCCCATGCGCTCTTGATCGCATCCTCTGCATTATGTGTCTGAACGGCATCTGCCTGAACTTCCAGTGCAAAGAATTTACCATCATATGTATATGTTGTAGTAATTGTTGTGACTGTCTTTCCATCTACTGTTTTGGTTTCGGTAGTCTGTGTTCCAACAGCCTTGATCGCAGGATCCACTTTGATTGACTTCATGAAAGCCGGAGTTTCTCCGCCTACATCAAGCGGTTCCGTGTAATACATGACAATACGCTCCGGATGATCTTCAGTTTCGGAATATGCAGTATCTTTGATCCATCCGTCAGCAGTGTTCAATTCCAGCTGAATATAGGAAGGATCCAGATCGACCTGCTTCTCACCGTCTGCGTTGACCCAGTATTTATAGATCGTTGCACGGACATATTCTTTAATCTCACCGGTATTGGCAATCGTCAGCTCTTCAGGATATGTTTTTCCGAATTCAAATGACGTGATGCCGCTCAGGATTTTTGAATCGCCTTCAGTCGTCCAGCTGCCGGAAGACCATTTTTTAGAAGCGGATAAATTCCCGTTTTCATTCAGTCGTGTGCCGATATGATATGTCTGGAACTGTCCCGTATATGTTTGAGAGAAATACTTCAGGGCAGCTCTTGCACCTCCTACTGTACTGAAGACCAGCAGTACAAGAGCAGTCACCAGCATTGCAGTTACACTTTTCGGAAGTGATTTCAAACGTTTAATCATTGGTCTGCACCTCCGTATTCCAGTCTGCTTCAATTGCAGAAATGATCTTGCCATCTGAATCATACTGAACAGGTGTCGTTTCATAGATCACTACTACATTGAAGTTGTCCCCTGCTTTTACCTCAGCAGGAATATTCTTGATCTCTACATTCAGAACAGTTGTGGATTCACCATTACCGATGTAACCGTTGTAATACCAGTAACCATCTCCGCCGTCTGACCAGTTATCACCGGAATAATCCAATGTCATGCCTTCCGGTGCAAAACCTCTGGCACGGACATATACCTGTCCATTATCATCACCTTCATTGGTGACTGTCAGATGCTTTGTCCAGTTGTCAAATGTTTCGATAATTTCCGTTTTTTCACTGAATTGAACTTCTGTATGTCCTTCCGAACGGACACTGACGCTGAAATATGCCATTGCGTTTTTCACTGATACGCATAGCAGCAGGCAAACAGCAGCGACAGCAAGAATCAGATTTCTTTTTTTCATTCTGCTTTACCGTCCTCTTGTTCTAATCCCCATCCATCATCACCGTACGTAAAGATGTTTTTGATTCCATGGCCATGCGGGATCTTGCCATTGTATTGATTGCCGAACCGTATCGTTGCGGTATTTTCTGCCGTCATTTCTGTTTCTTCATCAACAGGAATCAGAATAACTGTCTCTGCTTCAGCATCAGTAGTCAGTTCATAGGAAGCTCCTGAATAGATCTCCTTAACGACTACATGCGTACCAACAGGAATCTTGTCAACAACAGCTGTTTCGAGTCCGGCAGCACTGAATGTCAGTGATGTTACATTTGTGTATACAGTTTCATCATCGATCTTGCCGACAATGTCGAACACAAATGTAGCAGGTGATGAGTTTTCATATGATTCCAGCAGTTTTTCGATGCGGAGACTGCTCAGACGTCTTTCACGCTCAGCCTTTAATGTGACAGTCAGATCATAGATCCATGTACCATCGGATGTTTTCATTTCTTCCCTGGTATTTTCATTGGTGCTTGGCAGTGAAACCAGCTGCGGCGTAAATGTATACACATACTGCGTTGTATAAGCTGCCGTACTATTGCCATCCACATAGTCTTCAGCTTCGGTCTCTGCCAGGTTGCGCACGACCATCAGATACAGACCAGTCTCGAGCTTATCTGTTTTTGTACCGAAATCCTCTGTCAGCAGGGGTTTGTTGTTGAGCGCTTCACTGAACAGCTGTTCGCCGATATCATTCCAGTCTTCACTCTCAAGTTCCGACAGTCCTTCATAAGTTGCGATGTCATAGTTCTCCAGGCTGTAGCCTTCTGACAATTCAAATGTGAATGTATCATAATGTTCGTCTTTGACGATCCCTGCAACTTTGTAATAGTCAACAACGATCTTGTCCGTAACATTTTCACCGCTGCCGACCTTGTAATCCGTCAAGTCAGATTGAAACTCCGGCTCGGCATTTGCAGTCAGAAAACATTCTGCATCAACGCGCACTGACGCCTGGGTGTACACAGTCCCATGAATCATAGCAGGCACAACAAAAGCGGCTGCCAGAATACCTTTCATCATGCCTTTATATTTCTTCCCCATTTGTTCTCCTTATCTGCCGGATATAGCCGGCTAAGTATGCAGACTTTTTGTCAAATCTAATGACATATAGTTTCTCTGAACAACACAAAAATTTTGTCAAAAGAAAACCGACGTTAATATAATAGCATCAATTGGGATTTTTTTTTGACGTTTTTTTTATATTTTTCGTTTTCCTTCTTTTTACAATCAAATATACGGTGTTGATTTGGCTTATCCATCATATGTTAATTGAAATATCTGATGCATTTTCAAAATTCAGAAGTCTGCGAAAAAATAACGGACATCTCTGCCCGTCAGTTAAATTTGAATTGTCCAAGAGGCCAGATGCGCAGGATCAGTTTTCCTGCGATCAGATCATCTGAAATGCATCCGATCTCCTTCATACGCGAATCGACCGAGGTGCTTCTGTGGTCACCCATGACAAAGATCCTTCCATCCGGAACCTGATAAGGGATCTCGATGTTCATCTGTGTATCAAAATCAAATGTCTTATCAGCCACATACGGCTCATCCAGCAGCTGATTGTTGACATATACGTTGCCATCCTGATCAATGTCGACCCATTCTCCGCCGGAAGCGATCACTCTTTTCACCAGAAGTCTGTTGTTATAGTAGAACGCCACCAGGTCGCCATGCTCAAATTTAGCCGTACGCAGTGAGGCAACAATATCTCCTTCTTCGAGAGTCGGTGACATGGAGCTTCCGTAAATGCGGAAGATCGGGAAAACAAGTGTCGCCACAAGAATAGATGCGGCAGCTACAGTGATCAGAATATAGATCGTACTTCTGATCGTCCGCCCATAACGTTCATTATACCTGACACGTTTGAGTTCCCTGGTCAGTTCTTCCGTTGTCGGCCGGACATTGACCTTACTCTTCCTCTGCCTCTGCGTCATCTTTCTTCCCCGTCATTTCCTGAAGTTTTCTTAATTCTTCCCGCTTCATGATGTTGATATCGCGAATACTGGTAAGATACTGATCCGCTGCATCCTGCACTGCCTCAAATACCCTGTTGAGGCGCAGTGATGCTTCGGCGATCGAACCTGCCTTATTCATGATCAGCCTTTTTTCTTCAAGTTTCTCTTTTAATTCGGCATTTTCCTGCCTCAGCCTGTCATTTTCTTCAGAGATATCCACCAGTATTTCAAGCAGATCTCCCCTCTTCAGTTTCTTCAGATCCTTTGTATCCATATTCAGACTCCCTACAAATTCAATTTCTTTTTAATATCGTCTATGTTGATTTTCGGCTGTGCACTGATCATAAACAATATGATGATCAGTAGCAGAATGACCGGTATTGCGACAAACGGCGCTATGATATACGGTTCATACTGCACTGCATCAGGAGTGACCTGCAGATCTCCGCCCGCATTCTCTACGCGATGACCCCGGACAAGCAGTCGGTGTGTATTGATTCCATATGGTGTACAGGTAATCAAGGTACAGTAGTCCTTGCCCGGTTCAATCGCCAGATCGCTCAAATCAGTCGGTTCCACGATCCTGATCTGGTCAACTTCATATGTATATGTTTCATTCAGGATCACAATAACGAACCGATCTCCCTCTGTCAGACGATCCAGATCGGAAAACAGTTTTGCGCGCGGCAATCCTCTGTGTCCGCTCAGCGCAATGTGTACCCCTTCTGCTGGATCGGTAACCTCACCTGTTTTGTGATCGAAACTGGCTGTGCCGACCGGCAGACTGGTTCCTTCCAGATGACCTACGCTTGTCTGCAGAACTGCTTCACTTGTTCCGTGATAAATCGACAGTTTAACGTTGATCTTATCGATCTGGATATATCCCATATTGCCGCCTGCCGCGAAATTCAGCTCATTTTCATAGTTGACCTTGTCTTCATCCGTCAGTATCCAATCGATGCCGTTATCACTGATATTGCGGTTATATTCCTGGGCAGATGCAATGATCCTGTCATACTCACTAGTGTCCAGTTTGGCTACATCGCTCGTATATGACATGATTGCCCTTGACTGATGGAATGAATTCCAGTAATCCGAAACACTCGGATACAGCAGAAGTCCCAGACCGACAAAGAAAGCAAGCATGATCACGATATTTGACCAGTTCTTTCGAAACCAGTTTTCCTGCCGTTCCCCATTTTGTACAGATTCAGTTTTTATCCCTGTTTCTTTCCTGATTTTTTTCATATTACAAACATTGTATATATTACCATTCTAAACAAATGTTGTGCAAAGAAAACATACAACAGTTCAGCAGTATTTCCAGTTATCTGCTTAAATCCATTGGTACTGTATGAGTTTTATTACAATAAATGTGTGAAAGTAAAGAATCGGCTTCCAATCTTTGCAGATTGCGGATATATTGTTTCTGCACTGTGAAGTTCACAGATACGGGTCAGCTGACATGAATGTCTTCCGGTTTATTTAAGGTTTCCTGATTATACGCAGCACAGCATATATACCTGCTGTCTGCACATAAAGAAAGGAAGACATTATGAAACATTTGAAACGTCATCTATCGCTGGCATTATCCGCATTGATCCTGACGGGTATGCAAACAGCCGCTTCGGCAGAGGAGGAAGATCAGCAGCCGGCTGAAACGTACACCATTACCGTCACAAACGACAACCCCGCAATATCCATTGCCGGAAAGACCTATACTGCATATAAACTGTTTGATGTCGTGTACAGCGGTACAAACTACGCATACACGATCAATACAGAAAATCCGTTTTACACCGGTGCCAAATCAGTCCTTGATGAATATTTTGATTTTGGCGACATTGCATCAGAAACAGATGTCAAGAATGTTACCGTGAAACCTGCAAAAATGGATAACGAAACAAATACGCTTTCTGCTTCTGATATTCGTTCATTAGCAGATGCACTGAAACCATATATCTCTGGAACGGGGGCAGGATCTGCGGCAGCACAAGGTGAAACTGCAGTCATCACTGTACCCGAAGCCGGTTACTACATCATCACCGGCACCGTAAAACCAACAGATCCTGAAAACAGTGAAAGCGAGATCATCTCTGCTGTCATCTTAAGCAATGCGGATCCTGATGCCGAGGTGCAGCCAAAAGCCGGCGTTCCGACATTGTCCAAAAAGATCACAGGCGTCAAAGAAGGCGATGCTGTAATTTCCGGAGCTATTCTAGACAGCCAGGGAAAAGCTGCATCAGCAAAAGTAGGTTCAGTCGTTTCCTTTGAACTAGACTCCATTGTTCCTGATCTGACCGGTTACAGTACATATACTTTTACAGTGACGGATACATTAAGCGCAGGTCTGACATACTCCGGCAATTTCCATATGATGATCAACGGGGCAGAAATAACCGCAGCACCGGAAGTGTCCGGACAGACCATGACTGTTGCGATCCCGTTTGCAGTGCTGAGCAATTACACAAAAGGAGACCCGATCAGGATCACTTATGATGCAGCGGTCAATCAAAATGCACTTACAGCGAACTATGACAACAATACTGCGGTACTGACGTATTCAAACAGCCCGTACAGCGATGGTACAGGTGAAACGCCGGCAAAGACTGTCTACATTACTGATATTGATCTGGATGTATTGAAGATCGACGGATCCGACCACAGCAAATCACTTTCCGGTGCGGAATTCAAACTGTACAGAACAGTCGATGAGAGCAATGAATACTATTTATGGAATCCTGACAGTCAGACAGTCAGCTGGGTCAGTGAACGCAGCAGCGGAGATACATTCAGAACTGATGCATCCGGTCATTTCGAACAGGTGATCAGAGGTCTTGGTCAGGGAACCTATTACCTTTTGGAAACAAAGGCTCCGGCAGGATATAATCTTCTGAGAGAACCGGTCACAATCGAGATATCTGCTACCGAAACAGAACAGCAGATCACTTATGATGTCACATTCAACGGTGAATCTGCTTCTATGACAAATCACACCATTGATATGAATGCAGTTCGCAGCAGCAATCAGCCGAAGGCATCCGGCTCAATTGAGAACAACAGCGGTATTATTCTGCCCGATACAGGCGGAACCGGTACAAAACTGTTCTATCTTGCAGGAACAACGCTGATCATTCTGACAGGTATTCTCGGTATTTTCAGGAAAAACACAAAAGTCCAGTAATAACTTTGTATCAGGCCGGCATTCGCCCGGTCTGATTTTATGGTGTGCTGAACAACAATTACATGGTTTACTTTATCTGCAGTTGACAAAAATAAAAAACCCCCGATCCAAGGAGGAGAGAGGGAAAAAAAAAGCGACCCGGCAAC
>CAMOPG010000106.1:0-8971 GCA_946622165.1 uncultured Erysipelotrichaceae bacterium | reverse complement strand
CGGTAATAATAGATTGGCTGGTCAATTCCATTATTCATATATGATTTGCGGATCTCATTTGCAATATATGTTTCCACAAATCGTCCCTTCATAAAACTTCTGGACAGTGTTTCCGCATCACGGATACCTGCTTCATAGCAGGCAAGGCCTGTATCAAAGAAATACATCTTAGGACGCCTGACGATCCGCTTGGCGATCGATTGATCATTATATGGTCTTACCAACCATATAATCCCGGTTTTAACCAGACAGCTGACCCATTCTTTAATTGTCGGGGAGGATACCCCGATCTGTTTGGCATAATTGTCATAAACAAGTTCTTCACCGCTGTTTGAAGCCAGCAGCATTAAAAAGTTTTCAAACTTCAGATCATCTTTTACGTCCAGAACTTCCGGCAGGTCCTTCTGCATATACGTCTCGATATAGTCTGAGAAAAACTGATCTCTGGGTGTATCAGGATCATCATACAGCTGAGGCATCATACCCCTGACGATATATTCCAGAAGTTCTTTTTCTGTGATTGCAAAATCGGCTGCACGTTTGACCGACTGTACCTTATCAACATCAAACGGAGTGTCAAAATCATCATGGATCTCACGCATGCTCAACGGACTCATTTTCAATATATTTGCTCTCCCGGCCATGGATTCTTTCGCATTTTCAAGCAATGCTTTTGAACTGCTGCCGGAAAGCACATACATACCATTTGCGGATTTTGATCCTTTTTCCAGTCTTGCTTTATTGACTTCTTCCTCAATTGCAGGAAACAGTTCTTTAGCACGCTGGCACTCATCAATGATCAAAGGTGCAGGATGATTTTTCAGAAAGAGTTCAGGATCATTTTTTGCCGTCATCAATTCCGCGCGGTTATCCAGAGTAATGTATGTATACCCCAGAGAACGGATATGATGATACAGTTCCGTGGACTTTCCTACCTGTCTGGGTCCGGAGAGGATCGTGACCGGAAAGTGTTCAATTGAATTTTCGATCTGTTTTAATATTGTTCTCTTATACATATACATTCCCCTTACTCGCAGCTATATTATACCATATTTAAAGTTGTACTTTGGATTTTCTAAAGTACAACTTTAAATTTATCAATTATCACTGTCCGTGTATGAAATAATCATGATCTCTTTGTTCATCATGCTGAAAAAAGAGACCGCACGATAATGCAGTCTCTGGATTGACGATTACAGGCTTTCAGATCATTCAGCATTTTCCGCAGGCAGCGGCTTAGCTGTTTCTTTAGTCATGAGTTCTTTTTCAAGTGTCTTGAAGAACGGATAATACATAATGCCGGTCAGGATGATCTCCGCAAAGCACCATAAAGCAGCAGGAATGTTTCCGTTGGTCGTCAGATATGCACCGATGACCGGCGGCATGATCCACGGTACCTGTACAACAGGACGTCCGATGATGTTCAGCGCCATCAGAATATACGTTCCTGTTGTCAGGATACAAGGTATCAATATGAACGGCAGCATCATCACAGGGTTCATGACGATCGGCAGACCGAATGTAACAGGTTCATTGACGCCGAAGCAGCCGGCCGGCAGACACAGCTTGCCAAGCGTGCTTAAGGTCTTTTCCTTGGATCTGATCATCAGCAGCACAAGCGCCAGCGTAGCCCCGGTCCCGCCGATGTTCACAAAGCACTGAACGAAGCCTGTCGCAGTAATATAAGGGATCGGCTCTCCTGCAATGAATGCCTCTGTATTAGCCGTAATGAATGACGTGAAGATCGGTGTGCCTACCGCATTGAGTACGGACTGGCCGTGGATACCAACAGACCACAGCAGCTGGCAGAAGAAAACATATACCAGAATGCCCGGATAGGAGTTCAGGGCAAATACGAGCGGTGAGAACAGTTTTGTGACAAGCAGCGGGATCTCAAGACCCAGCACGCATCGCAGCACAAACAGGATAGTCAGGGCAACAGAGCCCGGGATCAGTGCGGAGAATGAATTGGATACGATCTCGGGTACCCCTTCCGGGAACCGGATGACCCAGTTGTTCTTCTTGAAGATCTGCAGCAGCTTGACGCAGAAGATCGCTGTCAGCAGTGCCGTGAAGATTCCCTTTGATCCGAAATATGCGGTAGACAGCTGATAGCTCTCATCCACCTGCAGGATCATGAATCCGACGAAGGATACAAGGCCTCCCATCAAAGGATCCTGCTTCAGCGCCTTGGCCAGGCTGTAGCCGATCGAGAAGGCCACGTATGTCGCAATGATGCCCATCGTCATATTGTACGGTACATTCAGCATTGCTGAGTACGGCGCGACGATCGCCTTCCATGCGTCATTGGGGAACTGTGTCAGAATGATGAATACGGAACCGAAGATCGTAAACGGTACGGTCGACATCATGCCGTCCTTGATACCGACAACATACGGATTGGCAGCGAGTTTTTCAAATGAAGGAGCCAGTTTATCCTTCAGGGTCTCCATGAATTTTTTCATTTTCACATACCTCAACTTGATTGTATCGGAAAAAGCAAAAAGAAAACACCATGTTCAGCAGATTGACACATATGTGTCAAATCAGACACGGCGTTTCGGATAACGGATCATATTGTAGTAGTTCATGCCGCGACCGATGGCATGCTGGGAAGCGATCTCCATGCCCAGATGCCTGTAGCGTTCCATCTTATGCTCGGAGTCTGTTTCCAGCAGTACCGGAAGTCCTTCTTCGTCTGCTTTGGCAAAGACCTCCTCCAGCATCATGCGCATATAGCCCTGATGCTGGTAGGCTTCCGGGATCACCAGCATGGACACATTGATGAACGGCTGGAAGCGGGAACGGAATGTCTGTTCCTGGGAGGAACCTGCCTGTGACAGGAGCGTCGTATACTTCATGAAGCCATCCCAGCCTAAGGCATCCAGCGATTCCCACAGCATCCTTGCTGAGGCGATGAACGGTGACTTCTCATACCTGCTGTCGGCATAGGCAATATAGCCCTCGCCCTTCTCCGAGACCATGTACAGTTCCCCGCACTTCACCGAGAGCCGCAGCAGTGCCTTCATGTATTTCGCAATGCGCTCCTTTGTCAGGCCGAGTGCGGGAAAGATCCCGTCCTGGGCCAGAAAGGCTTCCGCGATCTCGTTTGACGCTTCATTCAGCTGTGCTTCACTCATGGATGTGACATGGATCATTCAGCGATCTCCCGCAGTGTTTCCCTGTATTCAGAAATGATCTTCTGAATATCCTCTGCTGTTTCAATATAGGCAAGTCTGTTCTTGTACTGCTTGGCCATCGGCATGCCGACAAGATACCAGGGTGCCATGGAGCGCATCATGCGCATACCGACATGTTCCCCTGTATAGGCACAAAGCTTTGCGGCATAGTCCAGCACCAGGTCCAGACGTTCTTCATAAGAAGGCACAGCAAACTCCCTGCCTTCCATTGCACAGTTGAGCTCCTGCAGAAAGTAGGGTCTGCCCAGCAGTCCCCTGCCGATCATGACGGCATCGCAGCCCGTCTCATCAAACATGCGCTTCGCATCCTCCACGGTATGGATGTCGCCGTTTCCGATCACAGGAACAGATACTGCTTCCTTTACCATGCGGATGTATTCGTTATTGCTGGTGCCGTTGTACATCTGTGACTTCGTGCGCCCGTGCACAGCAATGGCATCGGCGCCTGCCTCCTGCATCAGGACGGCAAACTCCGCGCAGTTGATGTGCTGCACGTCCCATCCGGCACGCATTTTCACAGTCACAGGACGGTCTGTATGTTCCTTGACTGCCTTGACCACATCATAGGCGATGTCCGGATGCTGGAGCAGCCAGCTGCCGGAATGTGCCTTGATGACCTTGGTCACGGGACAGCCCATATTGATGTCAATGATATCGCAGTCCGTGTGTTCCGTCAGGTAGGCGGATGCCTCCGCCATGGTGACGGGATCACTGCCGAACAGCTGCAGCGCACAGGGATGTTCATCATCGACTGTTGCGCACATTTCCTTTGTCTTCTTATTCTCGTAGTGCAGCGCCTTATCGGAGATCATCTCCGATACGACAAGCCCTGCTCCGTACGCATGGCACATGGAACGGTAGACCGGATTGGAAATGCCGGCAAGCGGGGCAGCAGCGAACCGGTTCTTAATGGAAACGCTGCCGATGTTCCACATGTCTGTGCCTTTCCAGGATCTCACGCAGTTCTGCTTCATTGAACTGATATTTCTTGGAACAGAACTGGCATACCGTCTCTGCACCATGGTCTTCTTCGATCAGTCTGAGCAGGTCTTCTTCACTCACCAGCATCAGTGCGTCCGCAAAATGTTCCTTGCTGCAGTCGCAGTGCCACTGCACGGGTTTTTCCTCCATGAACTCAGGTTCTTCAAACAGTTCACGGATGATCTCTTCCGGCGCCATGCCTGCGTCAATGTAGGAAGACATCGGCTTCATGTTTGCGGCGATCTGTTCCACTGCCGAGATCACCTCTTCCGGTGCACCCGGCATGAGCTGGATGAACATGCCTCCGGCAGAACGGACGGAACCGTCCGTATCCACCAGAACGCCCAGCGCGACGACCGAGGGCGTCTGTTCTGATACGGCAAAGTAATACGCAAAGTCATTTGCGATCTCGCCGGACTGGAGCTTGACGACGCCGGTGAACGGTTCCTTCAGGCCCATGTCCCTGGATACGGTCAATGTACCGTCGGTACCGACAGCCCTGCCGACATCCAGCTTCCTGTCGCTTTCACGGAACAGGTATACCTGAGGGTTCTGTACATATCCGCGCACATTCCCCTGACCGTCCGCCTGGACGGAGATCCTGCCGATGGGACCTTTGCCGTCGATATTGACAGTCACATGTTCCTCCGGTGATTTGAGGTCGCTTGCCATCAGGGCAGCAGCTGTCATCGTTCTGCCTAATGCAGCGCAGCTTGTCGCATACATATCATGACGTGTGTCTGCCTCCTGGCATAATGCTGTTGTGCATGCGGCGTGTATTCTCACCATATGATTCATTGCCGAAGCAATGACGATCTTATCCTTCATTGTTTTCTCCTTTGATCAGTTTCCGGTTCATCTCATACATACGCTTCGGATCGATCTTGAGGATCTTCCTGTCATATGTAAACAGTCCGTTGCATTCATCCTCGACATCCGATACCTGTGTATAGACGCATCCGCAGAGCCCTGCCGGGATCTGGTCCAGAACGTTGTCTTCATAGCACCGGATGACTGCGTCATTCAGTGCGATCTTGTCTGTATATTTCTTGTATCCGTACAGCTTGTCCGCTGCGCTGTGTCCCCATTCCATATAGGCATAGCCGCCGAACTCACTGAGCAGCACAGCACGCCCGTCATCAGCCGGTACGCTGAAGCGGGTGAAATAGACATGCCTGCTGTCAAAGTCACCGCAGCCCTGGTCATGCCATCCGCTGGCGCTGTCGATGAGTCTGGTAGAGTCATATGACCGGATGCGCTCCGTGATCTGCTCGGAGTCAAACTGTCCCCAGCCTTCATTGAACGGTACCCAGGCAAAGATACATACGGCATTATACAGATGATTCAGCATGGCATCCAGTTCCATGATGTACATATTGCGGGATTCTTTGGAGGCACGGCCGAATTTGGCATACTTGTTATCTTTGGTACGGCGCAGGCCGAGTGTGGGACGGATGGCCGTCAGACCGAAGCTGTACGGTCCGCCGCCGCTAGGCATGTCCTGCATGACCAGGATGCCCAGCCTGTCGCAGTGGTAATACCATCTGCGGCATTCGACCTTGATGTGCTTTCTCAGCATGTTGAAGCCCATCTCTTTGATCTTTGTCAGTTCATAGACGATCGCTTCATCATCCGGATATGTCAGCAGCCCGTCACAGGAATACCCCTGGTCCAGAAGACCGCTCAGAAACAGTTCTTTATGATTCAGGCAGAAACGCTTTCTGCCTTCCTGATCGGCTTCCACAGTGAATCTGCGCATGCCGAAATAGCTTTTGACCGTCTCATCCTCGGTCTGGATGTACAGTGTATAAAGGAACGGATCATCCGGCGTCCAGGGACGGAAGTTCTTCATTTCGATCGTATATGTCTCTGCACCGGTAATGCCTTTATGGATCACATGCAGACCGTCGGATACGATGATGACAGCCTGTTCAAACGACCCTCTCATCTGCAGATACACAAGTCCCCTGTCATAGTCAGGCGTGATCTTGAGATCGCTGACGGCACACATGGGCACATCCTCCAGCCAAACAGTCTGCCAGATGCCGGATGACGGCGTATACCACATACCGGAATGTTCCAGCTTCTGCTTGCCATAGGCATAGATACCCTGGTCAGAGGAGTCCGTGACTCTGACGACCAGCTGGTTGTCATGCTTGATCCAGCCGGAAACATCCAGGGAGAACGGTTCATAGCCGCCCTCATGATGACCGCAGGAAAAACCGTTCAGCCAGACGTCGCATACCTGGTCGACCGCTTCAAAGTTCAGGAATGTTCTCTGGGTACTCGGATGATATGCAAAGTCCCTGCGGTACCAGAGTACCTGCCCGGGCTTCAGTTCATCCGTTGTGCCGGACAGGTATGAACCCAGCGCAAAAGGAACAACGATCTCCTTCCAGCCTGCTTCAGCAGGCATCTCGCCGTCAGATGTGATCTGGTATTCCCATACCCCGTTCAGGCATGTATAGGAATCCCTCTGCAGCTGCATTCTCGGATATTCGCTGAGCGGACAATCCCGATTCAGTTTTTCTCCCCATACGGATAATAATGTCATCTTAGCCTTCCTTTCAGGAACAGTCTGAGGGCTGTGAAGATCATGGATGTCAGGTGCACCAGGAGTGCCTGTCTGATCAGCCATGACTCGGTATTTGCGTCCAGTGCGACGGAAGAGCCGTACAAAAGACAGATGATCATGGATATGATGATCATCAGAGATTCGATCCACTTCTCAGACAGTCCTCTGGATTCAAACACAGACGCACACCATGGCAGTGCGCATGCGATCACGCACTGCATGATGTTCATGAGGCTGTTATGTGAGTAGCCGGTCTTTGCGTTGACCGTGATCAGGATCACTGCCATCAGAACGCCTAAGGCAGCTCCGGCAATGATCTCTGACGGTTTTCTGATTCCGGGATCAGGAAGATTCATTTCTTCTTCTCCGCACGGATCGCTGTAGGATTGTGTTCGATCTCACCTGTATACGTGATGATGATATAGTCGCTGACATTCAGCTTGTCTTCACATACATAGTCCAGTGATTTCGCAAATGTCACTTCAAAATCCTGGATCGTCACACGCAGGCTCATCGGCAGTTCCTGTTCCAGAACTGCTTCGATCTCATTTGTTTCAATGGGAACAGGCGTTTCCGTAGGGATCGGCGTGGGCTCCGGTGTAGTTTCAGCAGATGGCGTTGGCGTCGGTTCCGGTGTCGTCTGAGGACTGGAGGGCGCTGTGCAGCCTGCTGTCAATATCAATGTCATCATAAACAACATGTATTTTTTCATAAGCAAAAAACTCCTTTGCACCAACCATTTTAGCATGATTGTGCGCGAGCACACGAAAAGCCGGTGTCCCGGCTTTCGATATTATGCTCAGAATAATGTACGGATATCCGTATATCCCAGATCAGGATGCGCATCTGCGACATTTTTGCATGTCAGCTTTCCGCCGTATGTGTTGACGCCGGAATAGAGGACATCATTTGCCTGGCATGCTTTTTCCAGACCGTTGGCAGCGATCTCAAGACCGTACTTCAATGTAGCGTTTGTCAGAGCGATCGTTGAAGTTCTCGGTACTGCACCGGGCATATTGCCTACGCAGTAGTGAACAACGCCCTCTTCCACATAGACGGGATCGTCATGTGTCGTAACATGGGAGCTTTCACCGCAGCCGCCCTGGTCGATCGCAACGTCCACGAATACGGCACCCGGTTTCATTTCCTTCAGGTATTCACGCTTGAAGAGCTTCGGTGTGCTTGCGCCGGGGATCAGTACGGAACCGATGATGAGGTCTGCATTGATGACAGAATGCTCAACATTGGAATCCGTGGATACCAGTGTCTGGATATGTGCGCCGAACATGTTGTCCAGCTGCTCAAGACGCTTCAGAGAGATATCAAGGATCGTAACGTTCGCACCCATACCGACAGCGATCTTGCAGGCATTCGTGCCGACTGTACCGCCGCCCAGAATGCATACATTGGCTTTCGGTGTGCCCGGTACGCCTGCCAGCAGGATACCTTCACCGCCGAATCTCTTTTCCAGATACTTGGCGCCTTCCTGGATGGAAAGACGACCTGCAATCTGGCTCATCGGTGCCAGCAGCGGAATACTGCCGTCACGTTCAATCAGTGTCTCATACGCAACACTGTTTACCTTAGCGTCCAGCAGAGCCTTTGTTTCAACAGGATCAGCTGCCAGATGAAGATATGTATACAGAATCAGTCCTTCATGGAACAGCGGGAATTCCTCTTCCAGCGGTTCCTTGACCTTGATCATCATTTCGCAGCTCTTCCATACTTCCGCTGCTGTATCGCACAGAACTGCACCTGCCGCAGCATATTCACTGTCCGCAAATCCCGATCCCGCACCGGCGCCTTTTTCAATCCGCACCGTATGTCCGCACTTCACATAACCGGCAACGTTGTCCGGTGTCATACCTACTCTGAATTCGTTATTCTTGATTTCTCTGACACAGCCAATTCTCATAGTCCTACCTCCTGAAGTTTTCTCTATTTTAGCGGAATCAGTCTGTCCAATGCAATAACCGCAAGGTACGAAAAAGAGCCTCATCCATACAGGACCGGGGCTCTTCTGAAACTTCTTTCTTTTACTGCTTTTTCCGCACGATTACATCTACGGAAGCATCTTTTTCACCGACTTCAATCTCCGCAGGCTGCACGGCTTCATACCCCTTCGGCACATCCACAGATGCATCGGGATCATCAAACCTGTATGTGCCCGGGGTCAGCTTGACGTGTCTTGACATCAGCCGGCTGCCGTCTTCCG
>CAMOPG010000105.1:0-9020 GCA_946622165.1 uncultured Erysipelotrichaceae bacterium | reverse complement strand
ATCGCACTATTTCGTGCTGTATGAGTGCGACTGCCCGTCGCACAAAGGAGGACCCCCGCCGGTCCTCCTTAGGACAATGTCATCAGATCATTGATACGATAAACATTCCGATGCACATCACGGTAAATGTGATCATACCGGGATTCATCCAGGATGCCCTTCTGCCTTCATGCAGCGTCAGCTCATCCGGTTGCTCGACAAATCTGACGGTTCTTGCCCTGATGCACAGGCGTACAAACCCCAGCAGATATGCCGCAAACAGCAGCAGGAAATAGACGCCGGCAGCGATCATTCTGATCGAAACGCTGTCGGAAATGAAGTCCGGCATGTTCGTCACCAGATACGGAGCGATAATGCCGCCCATGAAGTTTATCAGCATATGCAGTATGATCGTATATCTGAGTTTTCCGGTATTCAGATATACATATCCGAATACCAGTCCCAGCATTGCCGCATAGAAGAACTGATTCAGGTTTCCATGGAACAGACCGAACGCTGCAGCACTGAGGATCACTGCTGTCCTGCCGCCGAAGCGCTTCGTCCTGTCGATCAGGAATTTCCGGAATACCGTCTCTTCAAACATCGGTCCCAGGATCACGGCGAACAGCAGTTTCAGCGGGATATTATCTTCCATCAGCAGTGACTGGACACTGTTCTGGGAGACGATATGCAGAAAGCGGTTCAGTGCACTGGTCACAAGGATCCCGAACACATTTGCTGAATACATCAGAAACAGGCTGATCAGGAAACTGTCAACAGCATCCCTCACAGTGAGCCTTACGGATGTACTCCCGGTTGACGGGACAGCCCTGGCTGCCGGCAGGAGCAGGAGCCCGCTGAACCATATGGGCAGGAATACAAGACTCCATTGAACAAACATATTCCCCGTCTGCAGTTTTGAAGCCAGAAGCTGCAGGATCACACTGGAAGCCAGCATAGCACTCAGCGAGAAACCGAGCCTGCTGTAGATCCGCTTTGCGTCATCCTTATTTCCCAGGCTGCAGGTGAGTCTGACCTGTTTTCCCTGTACCGGATCACGGTACATTCCTGCAAGTCCGAAGAACAAACTGCCGAAAAACAGATTCAGCAGAGCTACGGCGATTCCGGCTCTTCCAATCCGGTTGTAGGCATAGCCCATTGCAATGACTGCGATATCGGGAAGCAGTCCGAAATACAGGAACAGGATCAGCAGTGTCTGTCGTATATTTTTGGAAAGTGATTCCGGAAGGGAAAGGTCCAGAAATGTCATTGCCGAAGTCGCATAGTAATCGACCGATACAAGTACCGGGATCCAGGCAAGTGCCTCGATCGGATCCGCCTTCAGGAATACCGTGCAGAAGATCAAAGCCGGCAGCAGATCCAGAAGACAGCAGACGCATCCTCCGGCAGTCGAATAAAACAGCTTTTTCCATGCATTTTCAGGTATGAGAACAAAGAACGGTTTCGCCGCATCATCATTCATCGGATTGCCAAGTGAACGGTAGAACACAAGAACACCCAGCACCAGGACTGCCGGCAGCAGCGAATTCTTATGCAGAACGAGCTTGATAAAAGCTGATACGCCTGCTGCACATAAGAGATATGTCAGTGCCGTCTTTGAGAAGATCCCTCTTCTGATATCACGGAAACGTATATGCAGTGTTTTGAAGAAATACACTGAAGCACCGAATCCCTGCATAGCATGATCCGATATCTTTCTCTGTGCAGCCTTTCGTTTCCTGGTACGGACCCTGCCTTCATTCATTGCTTCCAGTCTGGCTGCCGTTTCTTCTGTCTTCTTCAGAGCATCCTCATAGAAGTCTGCTTTCATGCCATAGATCACCAGGACCATGAGAATACAGAATACCGTCTGTGCAAGGATAAACAGCAGTGCGCGCAGCATATTTCCTTCCTGTGCGGCCCGTACCATTCCCTTCAGCCAGCCGAATACCGGTATGTAATATGATGCCGGCGCATTGAAGAAAGCAATCGCTGCAGAAAGCAGATCCTGCGATCCGCGCAGATAATACAGACCGAACAGCAGTGCACATCCGGCAGTGATCACAGCCACAGTGTTTACCGTATGCTGTTTGACGAACCTGCTGCGGTAAGACAGCAGGTAGATCAGCAGCTGGAACAGTTTGCCGGTCATGATCAGAAACGCCCAGGCAAGTATCAAAGACAGCGCACCCGGTACCGACATACCGGCATTCAGCACGAGATTCGGCAGCTGGAACAGCATATAGATGCTTCCTGCCAGTGCTGCCGCAAGCTGTGTCGCAATGCGGAACATCAATACAGACTGGGGCTTCATCGGGGAAGGAAACAGCAGCGCGGCATCCGCCGGCAGAAACAGTGATGCTCCGTTTTTCTGTGCTGTTGCGATCTCAAACAGGAGCACGCCTGCGATCACGCCTCCGGCGATCAGTTCCGTAATATCACCGGCTCCGATACCTTCCGGCAGTTCCTGTATGATATCCGGAACAGTTTCCTGCGGTACTTCCGCATATGTCTCTTCAGAGACCTCCACAAGGGATGCCGCCCCGTATCCGATCAGTCCTCCGATCAGTCCGCAGACAAGAACCAGCACCAGTACCCATGTCTTCATGAGTTTTTTCAGCTGGTTCACAAATGCATGCAGGCTGTAATACAGAAACAGCTTCATTTTGCGAATTCCTCCCCGCTGACTTCATCCCTGCCGATCCCTTCCGTTACGGCAAAGAACAGTTCTTCGAGTGTCTGCCCGTTCTCTTCCAGTTCTTCTCTGGTCACATTTGCTTTGATCACACCTTTCTGCATGATCAGAGCACGATCAAAGAAATCGGAAACACTGTCAATGATATGCGTGCTGATCAGCAGTGTTTTGCCAAGCTCCCGCTGCTCATGGACCATACTGCGCACCTCTTTGATGGCATGCGGGTCCAGACCGATCATCGGTTCATCCAGCAGCAGCACTTCCGGGTCAGGCAGAAGACCAAGGCAGATATTCAGCTTCTGCTGCATGCCTTTGGAGAGTTCATCTCCGAACTTTTTCCTGTGTTCATATAATTCAAAGCGTTTCAGCAATGCTTCACTGCGCTCCTTATAATCTTTCAGCCGGTATGCCCTGGCAAGAAATTCCATATGTTCCCATACCGTCAGGTTCGGATAAAGTGCAGGAAGCTCCGGAATGTAGCCGAGCATTCTGCGTGCTTCCGGCTGGTCAGGAGAAAAACCGTTCACGGTTATCTCGCCTTCAAACCTGAGCAGACCGATCACAGACTTCATCAGTGTGCTTTTTCCGGCTCCGTTCGGTCCCAAAAGAACTGTAACTGTACCCTGTTCCAAGGTAAATGTCAGATCAGAACAGGCTGCTGTTCTGCCGTAGTGTTTTGTCATGTGATTTACTTTCAGCATAATCATTCTCCCGCAAAAAATGCAGCGAAGCAGCTGCACAGGATCTTATATTCACGTTCCCATGCACATCTCCGTGCATGAGTCTCACCTTTCTGAACAGACCGGGCTGTTGCCGTGCTGACGATCTGTCCGGTTTTCACCGGTTACTCCCTCAATGTGACTTCAGTATACCGTAGTGCATGCCGGGTGTACAGCATTCTGTGAATTATTTCACCAATTTTTCATGAATCTTAATATATTGATCCGGCTCAGAACGATTGAAAAGACTGAACGCCGGCATGTTCCTGCAGACAGCAGAACCCGGGCATCTGACGGATTCATAGCTGGCAATCTCTGTTTGTCTGAATGTATGATTACATATGAAAGAAACAGAACGCTGCTGAGCAGGCATTTCAAGTCAGCATATACCGGAAAAACACGCAGAAAACAGCATTCTACGTTCCATAGGGTGACTTACCGTTACCTTCGTCCTACCTTGAAAGCAGGAGGAATTATGATCGATCAAGAAAAAACAGGCAGGTTCATCGCAGACCTGCGGAAAGAAAAGAAACTTACCCAGAAACAGCTGGCGGACATTCTGAATGTATCCGACAAAGCAGTCTCCCGCTGGGAGACAGGCCGGGGTTTCCCGGACATCAACAGTCTCGAGGATATCGCCGCCGCTTTGGACATCAGTACAGCAGAGATCCTGAAGGGAGAGCGTATTCCGACAGCAGTCAGCGGAGAAGAAGTACGGCTCCTGGCAGACGACAGCCTGACCCTGGCGAAAGAACTGCTCCACAAAAAGACGACGCGGAATATCCTGACAGGATTTCTGGTCAGCCTGATCCTGTTCGTACTGGCAGTTGTGCATCTTTATACCCCGATATATATTGAAGATCCCGGTGATGCGCTGAAAACAGAAGTTCTGTCAGACGGAAGAGTGATCGCAATCATGAATCAGCCGGTCTCAGGCTGGGAAATGTCCAGCGTCAGTTTTCCGGACAGCGGTGATCAGACTTTCCTGAGCTGTTACGAAACGCTGTTTGACCGGCTTACAGGGCGGGCAAAAAGTCAGATGATCCTGCTTGGGAACAAAGAAGAACTGAATGAAGTATGGTATTATCCTGGCACAAATGGTGACAGACTTCTGTACTCAGCCCATGAAAAGAGCGCATATGACGGCGTCTGGACACTGCCTAGACTCATCTACAATGCCTGGCTGTTATTCGGTACAGGTTCATCACTGATCGGCCTGATCGTATTATTCCTGATGCGCCGGACCCGTCACAAAGCAATGATATTGAAGCTCACTGCCCTGCCGATATGCTTTACCCTCAGCCTTCTGCTGGTACTGGCCGGCAGATACGGACAGGTGTACAACGCCCAATATTATCTGAGCGGGATCCTGATCCTTACGATCCTGCTGTACCTGCTGTTCCTTGCCCTGTACGACATGCACAAACAGAAGAAGCGCGCATAAAAACGATGGTGATCATACCGGTCACCATCGTTATTTTTGATTCAGATCAGGAAATGATCCCTTATCGCCCGCTTCAGTGTCCACAGACGCGGGAACACATCACCTTTGATACGGAAATGATGTTCTTCCTCTGTTGGGAATACACGGGAAGTAAAGACTGCGTCGCCGTCATTTACGAAGATCTCGATAGAACTGGCATCGACAAAGATACGCAGATGGTTCAGACCGGCTTCCAGAGGACGGGTACGGGAGAAACCTTCTTCTTCATTGAACGTCAGCTTCATGCCGGAACGATCCACAACGATCTCTTTCTTTGTTTCGTCATAGCGGATCGTAACGCCTCCCTTCCCTTCACTGTCAGTAAAGAAATCAAGCTCAACGTCACCCGGTCTGCAGTCCAGTTCGATCTCAGCAGCTTTCGGAAGTCTGTAGCATCCGCCATCTCCGGCTTTCATGATGATCCTCTCATCACGCAGTTTTTTCAGTTCAGGCAATGGTCTCTGGACCAGGCGTCTGCCGCGTACTGTCAGTTCTCTTGGCAGCGTCAGGCATCCTGCCCAGTCTTCCTCATCCGTCGGATAGGATACATCAGGCACTCCCATCCACCCAATCAGGATCGCTTTCTCTGCTTCCTGCAGGTTGTTCGCACAGGCTGCGGCATAGGAATCAAATCCAAAGTCAAGCACATGGAACTGTCCGTCCGGTGTAAATGTCAGGGTATCCCAGTTCATCGTTCCCAGGATATAACCGTTGTGGTTGCGGCTTCCACCTCTTCCGGGAAGCGTCAGGTGCTGGGGACAGAAGAGCAGGACATCCTGGTGACCGAACTGTTCGATCGAAGGACACTCCCACATGTCACCAAAATGTTCATATCCCGGTACCTTGAGTTCACCTTTGAATTCCCAGCCATGCTGGAGGTCATCTGATGCATACACAAGCGCACATCCGTCCTTTGACTTTGTCTGGGCACCGATGAGCATATACCACAAATCTTTATCAGGTGCTTTGATGATCTTCGGATCACGCTGATGTTCCGTATAATCCGGGTGCGGACCGAATAAAGGGAGCGGGTATTTTTCAGGCCAGCCGTCATTTCCAAGACGGGCAAGGCATGTATAAGCGCGGCGGACCCAGTTTTCATCCCTGTGATTGCCTGTGTAGTAAAGATAGATCTTGTCCCCGATAGGCATTGCTGAACCGGAATACGCACCTTTGTTGTCATAACCGTCTGCTTCATCCGGCATCAGGCATATTCCGAGGTTCTTCCATGTCACCAGATCCTTCGATACGATATGGTACCAGTATTTCAGTCCGTGTACGGCTCCCCAGGGGCACCACTGATAAAACAGGTGCCAGCGGTTATCGTGCCATACAAAGCCGTTGGGATCGTTCATCAGTCCGGTAACAGCCTGGTTATGATATGTCTGCCGCCAGACCGAAGAGGAGACTTTCTGATACAGTTCTGAAAGCTCCTGCGGATCCTTCAGATAGCGGTATTTCTCTTCTCTCGTCCACTCACGCATATTATGATTCCTCTCCAGATAGAACATCTTCTGAAAAAAGTATATCAAATTGCAATAGCCGCCCACAATTTTTACTTTTCCGCAATCCATCAAAACAGCAAAGAGATCAGCAGGAAACCAAAAAACGCCGCCGTTTTCACCGGCTGACGCTTCTTGTCCCTCCTGCGGGGAGAAATGATCCTGTCAGGATCTTTTATAAAACCATTGCAACAATGAAGTTGTAGACTGCACAGCTGATGACACTGATCGGAACTGCAGTCATCAGCAGACGGTTGAAGAGTGTCTGACGGTCTTCCTCATTGCCGCAGGAGCCGAGGATCAGACTTCCGCCTGAAGAGAACGGGCTGATCGCGCTGGACTGCGCACCAAGTACTGTGCAGGCGAACAGTGAAATTGCGCTGAGGCCGCTGGACGCTGCCAGACCCGGAATAAGCGGGAACAGAGCCGGTGCAACGACGCCTGTCGTGGAAGAGAAGAAGCTCATGATAGCACCTACGAAGCTGAAGGCGATCGGGATCAGCGGAGTCGGTACATTGGAACCGATCCAGTTGGACAGTGCTTCGATCGTACCTGCTTTGACAGCAACCGCGATCAGCATTCCTGCACCTGCGATCATAATGATCGTATTCCAGGGGATCCTGGCAATGGCTTCCTTCTGCGGAGCCAGATCCATGAGAAGTGCAATGACCGCGAAGACGATTGCGACAAGGCCGACATCGATCTTACTGCCGATCGATGCAATGAGAGCGGAAGAAGGAAATACGATCTTGAGCAGCGGGAAGATCAGTACGACTGCCATCATCACCAGCATCAGTGTAAGTGTCTTTTTCTGCTTTTCATTAAACGGTTCAGGTTTGCGGAATTCCACACCCTTGCCGATATTCCTGTTGGACTTGAAGCCATAGCGCATGATCGTGATCAGGATCAGTGAGAATACGATTGCAAAGCCGCAGATCTTCATCATCATGGAGAAGGAATCCGGAGCAGCCAGACCGGGAGCTGCTTCATAAGCGTTGTCGACCAGGCCGCGGAATACGACGCCAAGCGCTGCTGTCGGGAAATTTCCGCCCGCAAGTGCACCTGCATTGATCGCGACAGCACCTGTCAGTTTATCCATTTTTGATTCTTCACATATCAGCATTGTGATCGGCGCAAGGAAAGCAAGAACCGTAAAGTAAGCAGCGCCCATGACTGAAAGAATGACTGCAGTAGCGAACAGTGCATACGGCAGCATTCCCGGGAACTTCCTGCAGGCATACAGCAGGCTTCCGGAAAGCTTTTCCAGCGTCCCGTTGATCGCCACAAAATTATAGAACAGCGATACGGAAAGAATGACGAACATGGTCGATGTCGGCCAGAAACCGATCAGTTCCTTTGTCTTCAGGCCCATGACGAAGCAGCCGATGATATATGCAAATACGATGCAGAACAGACCTGTGTTGATCTTTGTTTTATATCCAAGATATATAGCGACAGCGATTGCCGCAACGATAGCGATACTCAGCATGATTTTTCTCCTTCACATTTTCCCTTTTGGTTTATTCGATTCCCAGCAGACGATAAGGGATCGTCTTTGTCATGTGATACACCTGATCTTCCGGAATTCCGTGATCAGCCAGATACTGCATATATTCTTCCAGCGCAAGTTCCCAGTGCGGATTTTCCGTCTGACCGCCGTCTGTATCCACCATGACATGTTCATAGCCGACCGTTTTGATCAGTTCCAGATTGTAAGGAAGGTTTGACTTGTATTTGCCGCCGCCCATGTTCTGTGCATAGCAGCGTTCCAGGATGACATCAAAGTCTTTGACCAGACGTACCTGATCCTCCAGACTCATATCAACGACCCACCATTCCGGATGAGTGATCACGATCTTTTCCACGCCTGCATTCCTGGCAGCTTCCACCACAGTGAAGGCTTCTTCAGGTGAGACATGTGCTGTTGCGAGAACCGCATTGTAGTCTTTTACCATGCGGAATACTTCTTCCAGCTCCGGAATGACTTTTCCGTCTCTGACCAGTTCGATCCCGTTTTTGGGATCCTGTCCCATTTTTTCCAGATGTCTCTTTGCGGACTGTGTCGGCAACCAGATGACCTTTGCGCCGAGCTTCAGCCCCTTTTCCACTGCTTCCGGATTGACGCCGCCGATCACCTTGTTCATCACGACGCCGCCGTACATCGTAAAGCCTGTATCCGGTCCGTATGTTCTTTCTACATATCTGTTGGTCAAATATGCACGATTTACGGTAAATCCGAGATGAGACTTGATCACGATCGCTCTTGCGCCGACTCTGACAGCCGCATCAGCCAGTTCAAAGTCGTCATAGGCACGAAGTCTCAGATCGGGATTCGTGTGGACGTGCATGTCGCATACGCCCTTCATTGAAATTCTGTTCATCTTCTCCTCCTGTTTCGAAAGCGCTTTCCTTGTTTGCAATTACAATTTAGCAATTCCTGCCCATCTCCGAAACCGAAGAAATGCTATACTAGATATCGGTAAAACCGATGGCTGTTATATGGTTTTCTCAGATTCCGGGAAAGGAGATATGATGTCATGATGAATTCATCAAAAGCGCATTACCACGCTAGAGGTGAAGGCATGGAAGTGAACTACTCGGCAATTGAATTGCCAAGCATCGGGTTGGCACAGCATTAGCTG
>CAMOPG010000104.1:0-9157 GCA_946622165.1 uncultured Erysipelotrichaceae bacterium | reverse complement strand
AGACACGTCCGCCCTGGGACTCGAAGTTGTTGACGACATCGACATAATACTGTGCCTTGTTTTCCTGGTCTGCGTAGATGTGGTATGTCGGGAAGCCTTCCGCATGAGCAGCCTGTTCCGTACCCATGAAGACAAACGGCATTCCGTTTTCTTCAAGCCAGTCGATCGTTTCGCCTGACTGGCTTGCAATGTTGTAGAACAGCATGCCGTCATCCATCCAAGCGTTGTAGCTCTGCCAGTAAGCGAGCACTTCTTCAACCGTGAATGTTCCGGCAACGCCTGCTTCTTTCTGCAGGCGGGAATCGATTCCCATCGGTCCTCCGGCGATCACGGATACACCGCCGGGTACAGCGCTCTTTTCCAGCAGGATCACGTCTGCACCTTCCTGCAGTGCTGTCAGAGCTGCGCTGACACCCGCACCACCGGCACCGACAACAACAACGTCAGCTGTCAGCTTTTCAGCTTCCGCGGATGTTTCCTGCTTTTCAGGAGCCTTCTGATAGTCCTCAACATTCAGACCTGCTTCCGTAATGGCATTGCTGACGGCAAGCTTGATCGCTTCGGAAGTAATGGTTGCGCCTGAAACGGAATCGACCGCTATGGAATTGTTTTCAACGATCGCTGCAGGAACGCCTTCCAGGGCACCGTCAGCCACCCCGCTTGTTTCCTGATGATTGGTTACTTCTACTTTGGTAATGACACTGTTCTCAAATGTCGTTTTGACTGTCATGTCCGCATTTCTGCCTTTGACAGTGGATTCAAATTCTCCGCTGACCCCTGCATCTGCTGCGGCAGTTTCCGCAGGCTGCGCAGGTGCGGATGAGCATCCGGTCAGGACTGCTGCTGCAGTCAGAACCAGAGCTGTGTTTCTCAGATAGTTGTTCATATTCATCCTCTCCCTCGTCCGGTATCTGAATGATAAAACAGGACGCAGAAAACATCTTTGTACGATTCGGACAAATGACTTGTGAAATGTTTGGCTATTGTGAAACACAGCATTTCTCTCACATAATAAGCGCCTGACAGACATGAAAAACAGAGCCCCGTATCAAGCTCTGTACATGTTCATTTGGATATCTGTTTATCCCAGCATCTCCCGTATCTTCTCTGCCGCTGCAGGCGCGAGTTTCGCGTGGTCGGCACGTGAGTAATGCAGACCGTCGACTGTATTGATCTCAAAGTTCAGCTCGGCACAGTCAATGAACCCGCATCCATAGCGCTCAGCGACCTTCCTGTATGCCGGGCCGAGCTGCAGGCTCTTCTGGTAAGTTCCTTCAGGGAATCTGCTGGCACTGCGCAGTCTGCCGATCTCAGGATGCACCGGAGCCGGCGCTATGAGGAGTACCTTCGGTGCAGGATATCCGTATAACGGCACCCGGCATTCCTTGATCAGCTTTTCCATGCCGTAAGCGATCATGTCCGCGCTCAGATTGAAAAATGACTTTAATTCGTTACAGCCAAGAGCCAGCACCACAAGATCCAGCGGCGCGTTGACGTCCAATGCTGTTTTCAGACCTTTCAGACCGTTATGATCAGGATAGTACGGATCGTCCCATACGACCGTGCGTCCGTTCAGGGCATCCTCAATGATGTGATAGTCCGGTCCCAGGATCGTGCGTACGATGCCCGGCCAGCGTTCTGTTTCGGTCATGCGCTGGAAAACATCTGCCTCCGGAACATAACGCGAGCTGTCATAACCCCATGTATTGGAATCACCGTAGATCAGAATGTTTTTCATTGCCGAAGTCCTCCTTCTTCATGACGGCATGCACTGCCTGCTTCACCTGTATTATGGTATTGATCAGGCAGAAATCTGAACGATATGACTGAACTGCTCATGCAAATGTATTTTTCAGGGAATTGGTCACCCACTCATCCTCGTTATCCACAATTTGATGATTCCAAGATCATGACAAATCATGTAAAATAACGCTGTTATGAGCGATAAATACAGCAGAAAACAGATCAAAGCCAGTCAGATGAATGACCGTGTTTTCCATACGGTCACTTCTGCTGAAGACGGACAGACTGTGAAGGAACTGCTGAAGCAGATGAATATCTCACGCCGTACCGTTACCCGCCTCATGCAGAGCAGAGGCATCCTCCTGAATGAGACTTCCGTTCCCCTGAGCGAAACATTGCATGCCGGGGATCAGCTGTGCCTGCTGTTTGCACAGCCGGATCTCAAAACAGCACTGTTCCTGAAGGAAGCACCTGACATCCTTTACGAAGATGACGACCTTGTGATCGTCAGTAAGCCTTACGGCATGCCCTGCCACCCCAGCAAAGAACATCAGGATGACATGGGCAGCCTGCTTGCGAAGTATTACGGGAATGACTTCACAGTCAGGACCATCGGCAGACTGGACAAGGATGTTTCAGGCGTCATGGTCTATGCAAAGAACAAGCATGCCGCAGCACAGCTGAGCGACCATCAGATCCGCAAGCAGTACACTGCCATCATAACCGGACAGTTTGAAGAGCCTTCCGGAAGACTGGAATGCAGATTAAAGAAAACGCCGTACGAAAGACAGGCGTTTGTGTCAGATGAGGGTAAGGCGTGCATTACCGATTATGAAGTACTGGAGGCTTACCCAGGCTATTCTTTGATATCTGTTTCGATTGCCACTGGACGCACGCATCAGATACGCGCTACCATGGCATATTACGGCCATCCCCTGCTTGGAGACAAGCTGTACGGCGGCAGTACGGAACTGATCAGACGGCCTGCGCTGCACTGCAGCAGCGTGGCGTTTGTTCACCCCAAAACAAAAAAGAAGATCACGGTTTCCTGTGACCTTCCGCATGATATGCTTCAATTGAAAAGCTTACCCGCTGATAACGAGTAAGCATTTTTTCTTATAACAATTCTTTTGCCAGTGCTTCCAGCTGTGCAGTGCTTGCTTCATTCAGAGCAGAACGGATCGTTACCGTTGTCTCGGTAAACGTAATGTTCTTGGACTTTTCAAACATGCCCTTCATGATCTTCGCTGCCAGAGGACCCCATGTACCGTTTTCGATCAGACCGATCGTACGGTTCTGGTAGTTATGCTGTGTCAGCTTATTGATGAATTCCTTCATGTACGGGAAGATATCTCCGTCATATGTCGTTGTCGCAAGAACAAGCTTCCCATACCGGAACGCATCTTCCACTGCTTCAGCCATATCGCATCTTGCCAGATCGCTGACAGCCACCTTCGGGCATCCCTGCTTCAGCAGTTCTGCTTCCAGCAGTCTGACTGCCTTCTCGGTATTTCCGTATACGGAAGTATAGCAGATCGCTACGCCCTCGGACTCAACGCCATAGGAAGACCAGGTGTTGTAGAGATCCAGATAGTAGCCCAGGTTCTCATTCAGAACCGGTCCATGCAGCGGGCAGATCGTCTGTACATCATATTTTGCGAGCTTCTTCAGAACTGCCTGTACCTGTACGCCGAATCTGCCGACGATGCCGAAGTAATATCTTCTTGCCTCGCATGCCCAGTCATCTTCCTCCACGTCCAGTGCGCCGAACTTACCGAACGCATCCGCGGAGAACAGGACACGGTCTGTCTGGTCATATGTCATGATGACTTCAGGCCAGTGCACCATCGGTGCGCCGACAAATGTCAGCTCATGTGCACCTAACGACAGCGTATCGCCGTCTTTGACAAGCTTTCTGTTCACAGGGTTCACATCAAACAGCTGCTTGATCATATTGAACGCCTGGGCAGAGGAGACAACCTCAGCCTCCGGCCAGCATTCCAGGAATGCCTTGATGCTGGAGGAATGGTCCGGTTCCGCATGCTGGACGATCAGGTAATCCGGTGTTCTGTCACCGATCTCCGCTTTGATATTACCCAGCCATTCTTCGCCAAAGCCGCCTTCAACGGAATCCATGACTGCGATCTTTTCATCAAGGATGACATAGGAATTGTAAGCCATGCCGTTTTCAACTTCATACTGCCCTTCAAACAGGTCAAGCTTATGATCATTGACGCCGACATAATGAATTGTATCTGTGATCTTCATAGAAAAACTCCTTTTTCTTCATCAGCCCCTATTATACATTCAACACAGAAAAAATACAGTGATGCGTATATCGGAAAAACTGCACAGCTGATCATGATTGATACATGAAAGTGAAACAGACGCATTGGAGCCAAGACGATTTGGTTCTTTTTTTACAGAGTCGAGAAAAAAATAGCACCGATAAAATTTTATTCGGTTTGTACTGACTCGGTGACAACCGAATAAAACTTTGCAAAGGAGAAGCTGTCTGATTATAATATAGGTAGTTCGGTATAAACCGAGTCGAAAGGAACCGAATAAAATGAAATTTATTGGAAGAACTGTACAGCTTAAAAAGCTGAGAAGCGAAATGACTTCTGAAGAAATGCGTATGTCACTTATATACGGAAGACGAAGAGTTGGAAAAAGCGAACTGGTTAAACAGGCTATAAAAGAGTCCGGCATAAAAAGTATCTACTATGAATGCAAACAGGTAACAGAAGCGAGCAATGTTCAGAGTATATGTAATGTAGTATCCGAAACACTTAGCCTGCCGAAACTTGGATATACATCCATTGAAGAACTTCTGGAGTATATTTTTACGCTTTCAAAAGAGGATAATCTTATTTTTGTCCTGGATGAATATCCTTATCTGAGGGGGAGCGTCAAAGGTTTAGATAGTATCATTCAATCCCTGGTGGATAAATATCGTGATACAACGAAACTGAAACTTATCATACTAGGTTCCTATGTTGATATCATGAAATCTTTGCTTGAACACTCCAATCCTTTGTTTGGAAGAGTGGATCTGGTGATCGATCTTAAGCAGATGGATTATTATGAGTCATCACTGTTTTATCCTGATATGTCAGATGAGGATAAGGTAAGGATCTATTCCGTTTTTGGCGGCATCCCATATTTCAACAGACTGATCGACGAAAGAAAAAGTGTAAAGGAAAATATCATTGATCTGATCGCTTCACCCGGAGCCCGTCTTGAAAATGAAGTATCTATGTACCTGAATGCTGAGATCTCTAAGATCGTAAATGCAAATGAAGTGTTTGAAACACTTGCCAGAGGTTTCTCCAAATACAGCGATATACTGTCACAGTCCCATGTTTCAAGCGGACCTACGCTTGTAGATGTTCTTGAAAAGCTTATCAGGATGGAAGTTGTAGAAAAGAAAGCACCGATCAATGATGAACGCAACAAAAAGAAAGCAGGTTATTATATCTGCGATAACCTGTCTCTGTTTTACTTCAAATATATTTTCAGGTATTCTTCCCAACTTAAGATCATGGACCCCGAGGTATTTTATGACAAATATATTGCGGATAATTTTGAAAAAGACTATGTTCCGCATAAATTCGAGGAGATATGCAGACAGTATCTGATCCGGCAGAACAGACTTGGAAACATAACACCGATCATCGAGAAGATCGGAAAGTATTATTATGACGATCCGAAGACTCATACCAACGGTGAATTTGACGTTGTTACGCTGGATGAAAAGGGATATGCCTTTTATGAAGTTAAATTCAGGGAAAAGAAGATCTCAAAGGAAGATATTGACGAGGAGATCCGGCAGGTGAAAGAAACAGGATTAAACTGTTACAAATATGTCTTCTTCTCAAGAGCAGGATTTACGGAAACTGAAACAGACGAGATCAAACATATTGAACTCAGGCAGCTCTTCAGCTGAACGGTATTTGCCACACTGACATCAGCAGCCCCCTGTATTGCCCTTATATACTGACGTTCTAATGGATCTTTGGCAAAGAAAAACCGGTCTTCCCGTTTCAGGAGGACCGGTTACTTAGATTAGTCGAGTTCTTCTCCGTTTGTTTCGATCACATGCTTGTACCACCAGAAGGACTTCTTCCTGCTGCGGGACAGGTCGCCTTCTCCGGCATTGTTCTTGTTGACATAGACGAAGCCATAACGCTTGTCCATCTCTCCTGTGGAAGCGGAAACGATGTCGATCGGTGACCACATCTGGTATCCGAGCAGATCCACGCCGTCTTCTTCACAGGCAGCCTTCATTGCTCTGATGTGTTCTCTGAGGTATGCGATCCTGTAGTCATCGTTGATCGTTCCGTCTGCTTCGACCTTGTCGTAAGCGCCGAAGCCGTTTTCTACGATCATCATCGGCAGTCCGAATCTGTCATAGAACCAGTTCAGTCCCCATCTCAGACCGATAGGGTCGATCTGCCAGCCCCAGTCAGAAGCCTTCAGATACTCATTCTTGACGAAGTACTTTCTGTCATAGTCATAGTGCGGGTTGTTCTCCGTATCCGCTTTGATCGCGAAGGACATGTAATAGGAGAATGTCAGGTAGTTGACGACGCCTTCCTTCAGGATCTTCTTGTCTTCTTCCGTAATGTCGATCTGATATCCATGGCGCTCAAACTTGTTCAGCAGCCAGTGCGGATATTCACCTCTGACATGTACATATGCCCACCAGTACTTCTGGTTCATGGCAGCCTGTGCCATCAGAACATCTTCCGGTCTGCATGTTGCGGGATATACAGGGTTGTATCCGATCATACAGCCGATCTTGAAGTCCGGATTGATCTCCAGACCTTTCTTGACTGCCAGAGCGCTGGCAACCAGCTCATAGTGGGAAGACTGATACATGATCTCTTCCGCATTCTCTCTGCCGTTGAGCAGGATGCCGCCTTCCTGCAGGATATGATGCTGGATCGGATCAGCCTGGTTGTTGATCTCATTGAATGTCATCCAGTAAGTGACCTTGTCCTTGTAGCGCTCGAAGCAGACTGTTGCATACTTGACAAAGAAGTCGATCGTCTTTCTGTTCAGGAAGCCGTCATACTCTTTTACCAGTGCCCAGGGCAGTTCAAAATGGCACAGCGTGACGAGCGGTTCGATATTGTATTTTCTCAGTTCGTCAAACAGGTCATCATAGAACTTCAGTCCTTCCTCGTTCGGTTCATCCTCATCGCCTCTGGGGAAGATCCTGGTCCAGGCAATCGATGTACGGAAGCTCTTGAAGCCCATTTCCGCAAGCAGAGCGATGTCTTCCTTGTAATGATGATAGAAGTCTGTCGCTTCATGGTTCGGATAGTTTTCACCTTCCAGAACACCGTCCGTGATCCTTCTGGGGATGCCGGGGCCTCCGACAGTCATGACATCAGCGATACTGATGCCCTTTCCGCCGACATTCCACGCGCCTTCCGTCTGATGGGCAGCTGTCGCACCGCCCCACAAAAAGTCTTTTCTCATATGATGAATGATCTCCTTTTTTATATCTCTGTCTATAGTTTACCCTGTCAGTCTGACAAATATCAAACAAAGTATGCACACAGCCTTAAACTTGTTCACATAAAGTTCAGACAGGAAACACATGGAGTTCGTCATCATTCATTACTGTATACATATGGAGCAGGCATGTCCGGTGACCTCCCCCCGACAGTATACCGATCACGGGCATCAGGCTTCCTGCATTCCGGTATCTGACCGGCTCTGCGCTCTGCATCATGTTCCCCAAATGTGCAGAATGACTGCCAGTATCACGGCAGTCATTTTCATGTTTTGAGGTCAGTAGACCTGTATTTGTGACAGATACCTGTTCCGGCACTCCTCTATAATTGTTGCAGAGGTAAACAGAATGACTACAGCCAGAACAAAACATGTAGGGATCGATCTGACGGAAGGCCCTATCCTTCCGCAGTTAATGACATTTGTCATCCCGCTGCTGCTGACCAATCTCCTGCAGCAGCTGTATAACGCTGTCGACACGATGGTCATCGGACAGTATGTCGGCAGTATCGGAACAGTCGGCGTATCCACCGGCGGCGAGATCGCTGCCATGATCACATTCGTCGCTACAGCCTTCGGCAGTGCCGGGCAGATCTATGTTGCCCAGCTCGTGGGAGCCAAGGACCACAAGTCCGTCAATGAGACGATCATGACGGCGCTCATCTTCACCATAGGCCTGTCCGTCGTCATTGCGGCATTGTGCATCATTTTCACCAACGGATTATTGACATGGCTGAAATGCCCGCCGGAAGCCTTTGAACAGGCACGGGCATACCATATCATCGTTTCTCTTGGTCTGCCCTTTGTCTTCGGATACAATACCGCAGCCGGTATCCTCCGAGGCATGGGTGAGGCAAAGAAACCGCTGATCTTTGTGGCAGTCGCTGCCGCATCCAATATCGTCATGGACATCCTGCTCGTTGTGGTAATACCCTGGGAATCCGCAGGCACTGCCATCGCAACAGTCGCAGCCCAGATCGCCTCCTTTGCGGCAGCAGCGATCTTCCTGTGGCGCAAGAAGGATGTATTTGAACTGGAGTTCAGACTGCGTGCCCTGAAGATCAACATGAAGCATCTCAAGGTACTGCTGAGACTCGGCATTCCCCTGGCAGCACAATCCATCTTCATCCACTTCACACAGCTCATCTGTTCCAGACATATCAACGCCTATGGGCTTGTGGCTTCCGCCACCAACTCCATCGGCAACAAGATCCAGAAGCTGATCACGGTATTTGCCAACAGCATCACTACCGGCTCCGGCACGATGGTCGGACAGAACATCGGAGCCAGAAAGTATGACCGTGTCCGGCAGATCGTTCATACAACGATCCTATTGTCCGGTTCCATCTGCGTCATACTGATCCTTGTCTGCATCCTCTTCCCGACACAGCTCTACCGGCTCTTCACAACCGATCAGGAAGTCATATCCTTCGGAAAGACCTACCTGCATATCTGCGTCATCATCTTCTGCTGCATGCCCTTCCAGGGCAGCTTCAACGCAGTCATACAGGGAACAGGAAACGCCAGGCTGTCCTTCCTTGCAGGATTCCTGGACGGCGTCGTGCTGCGCCTTGGCATCAGTTTCTTCCTGGCCTATGTCATGAACATGGGCGTGACCGGATTCTTCTACGGAAACGCACTGGCGCGTTTTGGTCCGCTGTCTGTCGGTACATGGTACTGGCTGAGCGGAAAATGGAAGGAACGCAAACTGCTGACGGAATAAAACAAAACAGCTGTCACACGTACAGCTGTTTTCATATGTCTTATAATACTTCACCCTTCGTGCTGATTACCTTCTGATACCAGAAGAAGCTGTCCTTGCGGATCCTCTGAAGTGACTTGAGGTCCATATCCGTACGGTCCACATAGATCAGACCGTAGCGCTTGC
>CAMOPG010000103.1:0-9292 GCA_946622165.1 uncultured Erysipelotrichaceae bacterium | reverse complement strand
AGTCTGGCTTTATGCTGAGAAAGAAAATCCTGATTGGACAAGACGTGTACTGACTGAGGTGAAAGCCTATACGACAGATGGAATTTACCGTCTTGAACTTGGTGATCCGAATGCATATGGCGGATCTGGCAATTACAAGAATGTGCCATACGGATCATTTGACCTGTCTTGGCAGCTGCGCGGAAGCGGTACTGTCATAGGCAATTACATCTTCTCCAGCAGCACCTCTGTTCATGTTGATATCCTGCAGGACATCAAACCAGAAGAACTGCATGCATCCGTTTTAACAACAAACGGACAGCCGTTCCTTTTCTATAAAGGTCAGACTGCACAGATCAAATACTGGTTTGGCGACGAATATGACAGTCAGGATGATCCGGACAAGCGCACAGATGATCTGAACAGGAAAGTAACATTTACTTCTTCAAATACAAAGCGGATCAAAGTTGATGCCAACGGCATAGTAACGGTCGTCAGCGTTCCGAAGTCCGGGGAATCACCATTTGTAACTCCGGTCACGGTAACAAGTGTCGCTGACCCGTCTGTCAGTACATCCGTCAACGTTACGGCCGTCGGAATCAGTTCAGGAAAAGCAGAGATGAAAGTGCTCTTTGACGGAAAGGAATACAGCACATTCGAATGGACTCTGGAAAAGCAGACAGCATCCAGTCATCTTGCTGAAGTTGTTTTAAGGTTTTCTGAACCATACAGTGAACTGGAGGACATGCCTGTCACCTTTGAATCGGACAGTAAAAATCTGACATTTCTCACTGATCCGGCAAATCCTTCAGCGTCGACAACAGACTATATCTATAAAACCGGTGTAGGGACCGATGGTACAGCACATGCAATGGTCAGAGGATGGGAACCGGGTTCACATAAACTCACTGCCGTAACCCCGATCGGGAAAAGTGCATCGGTCACAATCAATATCAATGGTATTTCAAACAGCGTTGCTGGCGGAGCAACAAAAAACAGTGAATACATTGTCAAAGGCAAAAGTGCTGCAGGATGGCTGCGCTACAGCAGAATGACAGATACATATCTGACTGGTAAAAATGTATTCAAAACACCTGTTAATCCATCTTATGATTTTATCTTTTATATGGATCCTGCAACAAAGAAAGTCACGACCGGTGATCCTTTGAACCTCCTTCCGGATACAGTCAGGAAGATCGATGGCAAGCTCTATGCATTCGGTGCCGGAGAGGGTCTGATACTGCACCAGGGTACAGATGGATATGCTGATGAAGGATGGATCGAGGTCGAACACGAACAGCTTGGTGTATATTCTGCGTATGTCAACAAAACCGGAGTCATTCAGACGGGCTGGGTCAATACAAAAGACGAGGGCTGGCATTATTTTGATCCGGACTTCGGATACCCTGCGGTCAATTCCTTTGTTCCTGCCAAGAACGGAAAGGGAATGACGTATGTTGATGATTATGGTGCGATTACAACCGGTATCTTTGTTCCTTCCAAAGTCACACAGCAGATCACGGAACAGGATGGTCTGTACCGGATCGGAGGTTCCAGTCGTTATTACTGGGTAAAAGACGGTGCGTTCTATACCGGCTGGCTGTATCTCCATTACAGTGAAAAGACCGGTCTGGTCTGGAATACAACAGCCAAGGGTGCGCTGGAAAAGATGTATTTTGATCCGAATGATCACGGTGCAATGCAGATCGGAACATTTACTGCGGACGGCAAGGATTATTATTCTGATATGTCCAAATATCCGGATTTCTGTTCTGCTGACGGCTATGATTATTACGTCAGTGTTCAGACACTTGCAGGTCTGTTCGAAAAGTATCCGGAAAAATACGGAAAGAATCCTCTGGATGGGAAGATCATCGATGCAAACGGAGCGATCGTTTACAATAAACTTGTGAAGACAGCTGTAAAGCTCGGTACTGTATATGAAACAAAATATGTTTATGCCGGCGATGACGGAAAACCTGTGATGGATCAATGGAAGACCGTTGACGGCAAAATGTATTACTTTGGCTCCAACGGCTGGCTGGAGATGGCAGATTCTGCATATCCGTCTTCATACTATTTCTATGATGAAACAGATACGAAATGCACTGTTTATTATAAGCTGAAGAATCTCAAAAACCCGACAGAAGGCTATTACTATTATGATTCAGACGGCAATAAGCTGACTTCGCTCATGCTGTTTGACAGTACCGGACATCCTCTCAGCATGCTTGATGAGAAGGGAAACATCGTTGTAAACAACCTGGCAAACATCAGATTCAGGCTGAATGATACAGGCAGCCATCTGATGATAGCTGATCAGAACGGCAATATCGTCCAGTCTAAGGTTTCTTCACATGTTCTGTGTGTTGATGTGAAGGGAAAAACATATGCCGTTGATATATACGGTTATGTTCAGACTGATGCTTCACAGCTGCTATATGGAAGAGATATTAATGATGATTGGGACGGCTATGTCCTGCCGGGCAAAAACGGTGTTCTTGCCAAGAATACGTTTGCTGCAGTGAATGACCCTGTTTACGGACAGTATAAAGTATGGCTGGACAAAAATGGATGCGCGTCCTACCGCAGCGAGCTGCTTTATGAGAATGACATCGAATACTATGGCTATTATGCAAAAGGCAAATCATGGCTGACATTTGATACCGGAAACGGATACGTTGGATTCGTGATTCCGGGAAAGACGATCAAACCTGGTCTTGGAACAGCATATACAGCCGGATGGCAGGGATCTCAATACAATTCACCGATATATCTGAATAAAGACGGCTCGATCAAAACAGGTTTTGTCAAACATGGTTCACATACGTGGTATTTAGCCGCAGCACCATATGGAATGGTGTTCATGCTCAGCAGCGATCTGCTGAATCTTGATGGCACGATCCGTACAGTCCTCTGGCAGATCGGGGGGAAAACATATTTCTTTGATGAATTCGGTGAAATGGTGACAGGCTGGGTCCATTTCGAACATGCCCTGACCATTGACCATAATGACTACATGTATGAGTATCCCGGAAATGTTTCATACTACGATGATATTTATATGTACTTCTCACCGAAAGACGGCCATGCCGTGACCGGCAAAAACAAAGTGCCTGTGCCGCAGCTGTTTGACGGAAAGATTTCGCTCGCCGATGAAGGTGAGTACTTCCGAAACGGTGAAAAACGTGTCAATACAACACCAGAATCCAAGATACTGTATTTCACAACCGAAGGCATCTTACTGCACGATACAGAAGCACTGATCAGCAAAAAGCTTCTGAAGCTTGGTGCTGATGGAACAATTGATCCCACTGCACATTGGGAGGATTCTGATAAGAACAGATATGTTCTGAAGTCAGGCGCACTGGCATCGGGAAGAACAAAGGTCGATAACAATTATTACTACTTTGATCCCCAGACCGGATACAAAGTTGTGAATCAGCTTCGTAAGACCGGCTCCAAATGGTATTACTACAATGAATTCGGCAAGCAGGATACGCCTGTCATGGGTCTCTACAGACAGGTCCGTCTGCCTGAATATATGGAGAACGAATGGGGTTCATACGCAGATATATATGTAAACAGCACAAACAATAAGAAACTCACAGCAGTATGGAACAAAGACGGTTCACTTGCCAGAATCATATATTCCGATACAAAGCTGCCGGCTTCCGGGGAAAGCGTCAGTTTCGGCCTTTGGGATCTGGCAGACAGTGACAAGTGCCGGCAGTACATTTCAGGCGGTCTGAACGGTTATGTACTCGACAGCAAAGGTCTGCCCAAGACAGGTGTCGTCAAAGGATTCAGCTTCAGTTATGACACTGGTTATCAGAACACATATACAGTCAATGTAGAAAAAGACGGCAGAAAAGTTTACAGCAGTCCCGGAACATCTCTTGTTCGGATCGGGAAGAAATATTACGTCATGCATGAAGGACTGATCATGGAACAGGCAGGCAGCGTCATCGAGATCACGGACTGGTCAGCATTGCCTGCAGCAGATCAGAGGACTCTGAATGAGCTGGCAAAGCACGCTGAACTGTATGGGGCAGGTATTTACGTCATGCTGAACAATGACGGAAGTGCTGCAGTGAACACAAACAGATACCTCAATGTTCAGTTCGATCATTCAACAGTTTTCGGAGATTCCGTTTCCGGCAATATGAGGTCCAACAGGCTCGGCGTCATCCTGGATCTGTGCGGCGTTTTCTACCGTGCCGGCAAAAACACATATCTGATCGAAGCATATCAGAAATCAGATGGTATTCATGAAGTGATCAACACGATCTATCGGTTCGTTGATAATGAGGGTCAGCGCATGGATGCCTCATTCAAATTCAATGGAAACAGACTTCTCGGTATTTATGATGCAGCCACCGGCAAAGGCTTGAATGGCGTGTATATACTGCCGATCAATTCGTCCCCCCAGATGATCTGGCTGAAGAACGGACAGCCGCAGACAGGCAATCAGACAGTTGAGTACTACGGAAGAAAGTGGAAATTCTATATCGAACCGGATATGATCGGAACACCGTATATATTCTTCTGATCATAACAGATTGCTGACATTCAAAAAAACAGGGAAGTTTACGATTTCCCTGTTTTAATGATGTTATTTTGCTGCATCCAGAAGCTTCTGGATCTCTGCGACAGCTTCATCAACAGAAACTTCGATGCTGTCACCGACACGCGGCTTGATCTCTACGATGCCGTCCTTGGCTTTTCTGCCGACTGTGATCCTGAAGGGAATACCGATCAGTTCCATATCTTTGAACTTGACGCCCGGACGTTCATCACGGTCATCGAGAACTGTATCGATGCCTGCTTTGATCAGCGCATCATGGAGCTGATCGCCAAGCTGAGCCTGAATTTCGTCCTTCATGGAGATCACGACAACAGCGCACTGGAACGGTGCGATATGAGCAGGCCAGTTGATGCCGTTCTCATCAGCGTTCTGCTCAACAAGCGCTGCCATTGCACGTGCCGGTCCGATACCGTAGGAGCCCATCCAGACATCCTGGAGCTTGTTGTTCTGGTCAAGATACTGCAGGCCCATTGCCTTGCTGTATTTTGTGCCGAGCTTGAATGTATTGCCGACTTCAATGCCGTGTGCGAAATGAATGCGTCCGCCGCAGACAGGGCAGATGTCGCCTTCGCTGATATTTCTGACATCACCCACAAAATCAGGCTTGATATCTTCCTGATTGACGCCTGTATAGTGATAGCCTGTCTTATTTGCGCCGACGATGAAGTTCTGCATATATGTGACTTCCGTATCAGCGATCAGCGGGCATTTGATGCCGATCGGACCCGCGAAGCCTACTTCAGCACCGGTCGCAGCCATGACCATCTCAGGTTCTGCCAGATCTACTTCTGAAGCATTCAGAAGCTTTCTGAGCTTTGTTTCGTTCACGTCACGGTCACCTCTGACCATAACAGCATAAGGCTTTCCATCGACGCAGTAGATCAGTGTCTTGACGAAGCTGAGTGCGTCTTTCTTCAGGAAATCCGTAACTTCCTCGATCGTTCTGGAATGAGGTGTTTCAACTAACGTTACACTCTCTTTGACGTCTGTCGGTTCCGGCTTCTCAGGAACAGCAGGGGCTACTTCAATGTTGCTGGAAAGATCACATGAATCGCACAGGACGAGGATATCTTCACCGATCGCTGTGATGGCCTGGAATTCTTCGGAAAGGAGACCTCCCATGACACCTGTGTCGGCACGTACGATCCTGTAGTTGAGCTTCAGCCTGTTCATGATGTTCTTATAGGCATTGAACTGCTTCTGATAAGCCTCATCAAGACCTGCCTCATCCTTGTCGAATGTATAGGAATCCTTCATGACAAATTCACGGACTCTGATCAGACCGTATCTGGGTCTGGGCTCGTCACGGAATTTTGTCTGCATCTGATACAGCGCGAAGGGCATATCCTTATAGGAACGGATCTTCATCTTTGCGGCTGACGCAAACAATTCTTCATGTGTAGGACCAAGTACATAGTCCTGTCCTTTTCTGTCTTTCAGGGAGAACATGCTGCTGCCGAATCCTTCACGGCGTCCGCTTGCAACATAGACATCCTCCGGGATCAGGGCAGGCATGACAAGCTCCTGTGCTCCTGTAGCATCCATTTCTTCACGGATGACAGCTTCGATGCGGTTCAGTACTTTCACGCCCATCGGCATCATCATATAGACGCCTGCTGAGCTCTTTTTGATGAAACCGCCTCTGACCAGCAGATTGCTGGAAACAGAATCCTCATCACGCACATCTTCTCTTAATGTATAAAAGAAACTGTTCTTCAATTTCATAATCCACCTCACTTCGCAAAATTATAGCACGACTATGGCTTTACTTTAACCGTGTTTTTGCCTATAATAACCGAAACCAAAGGAGGTTCCGGAAAATGGCCAAGTATTTCAATGAACCATCACATACATTCAGCGAATATCTTCTGATTCCCGGATATACAGGAGAAGAAAACATTCCCGCCAATGTATCATTGAAAACACCCCTTGTACGCTTTAAAAAGGGTGAAAAATCACCGATAACTCTGAATATCCCCATGGTCAGTGCTGTTATGCAGTCTGTTTCAGGAGACAGGCTCGGCATCGCGCTCGCCAAAGAGGGAGGTATGTCATTCATCTTTGGATCGCAATCGATCGCCTCACAGGCTGCTATGGTTGCCAAGGTAAAAAATTATAAAGCAGGCTTTGTTGTCAGTGATTCCAATATAACTCCTGAAACAACACTTGGAGAGATCCTGGAACTTCTGAAAGTGACCGGACATTCAACAATGGCTGTTACAGATGACGGTACGGCAAACGGAAAACTGCTGGGCATCGTTACTTCCCGTGACTACCGTATCAGCAGATTCGATCTGACTGCGAAAGCAAAGGATTTCATGACAAAGCGTGAACATCTGATCGTAGGCAGCACACACCATTCTCTGAGCGACTGCAACGATATCATCTGGGATCATAAACTCAACGCTCTGCCGATCGTTGATGATGATGACCATCTGCAGTATCTCGTATTCCGCAAGGACTACGATTCTCATAAAGAAAACCCGAATGAACTGCTTGATGAAGAGAAACGCTTCATGGTCGGCGCAGGCATCAATACACGTGACTATAAGGAGCGTGTACCTGCACTTGTTGAAGCAGGTGTTGACTGCCTTGTAATCGACTCCAGTGAAGGATATACATGCTGGCAGGCAAACACACTGAAATGGGTGCGTGAACAGTACGGTGATACCGTCAAGATCGGTGCCGGAAATGTCGTTGATGAAGAAGGATTCCGTTTCCTTGCAGATGCAGGAGCTGACTTTGTCAAGATCGGTATCGGCGGCGGCAGTATCTGCATTACCCGAGAAACAAAAGGTATCGGACGCGGTCAGGCAACTGCAGTCATTGAGGTTGCTGCCGCAAGAGACAAGTACTTTGAAGAGACAGGCATTTATGTACCGATCTGCTCAGACGGCGGTATCGTCTATGACTATCACATTGCACTGGCTCTTGCAATGGGCGCTGACTTTGTCATGCTGGGAAGATACTTCTCCAGAATGGAAGAAGCACCTGGTGCAAAAGTGCTCGTGAACGGTTCATATGTCAAGGAATATTGGGGCGAAGGTTCCAACCGTGCACGCAACTGGCAGAGATATGATCTTGGTCAGGGCTCCAAGCTTTCCTTTGAAGAAGGCGTTGACTCCTACGTACCTTATGCCGGAATGCTGAAGGACAACGTTCTTCTGACGACCAGCAAGGTCAAATCGACGATGTGCAACTGCGGAGCACTCACGATTCCTGAACTCCAGCAGAAAGCCAAGCTGACGCTTGTTTCCGCTACTTCGATCGTAGAAGGCGGCGCACATGATGTCATCGTCAAAAAGTCAAATACTGAATTCAATCAGTAATCAGGACTGAACATCACTGCAAATAACAGAAAGAGACCTCCACGTGAAGTCTCTTTTTGCTGTGGGAAAACAACATAAACTGTATTTGCTGAATGCATCACGAAAAAAAGGACACGAAGTCCTTTATGGTTTGACAGGGATCCCGTCCCTGATCGATTTCCGTATGACTGCAAATGCCTGTTCCTCACCGATATCCGCAACCAGTGTCAGCAATGTGCGCAGCAGGTTTCTTGTATTCTCATGCATATAGTTTTTGTCAGGTCTTGTTTCAAAGTATTCCAGAGCGCTTCTCTGCGTATATTTTTCCTTCTGGTATGTCTGGCATGCGGCAATCCTGTCGCACATCATTTCCACGACATATTCATAAGGCATTTCAACAGGCGTCCACTTTCCATTGATCACATCATACCAGTATTCCCAATGATGCAGATTTCTGCCTTTATGATGGAGCCAGCCGAGTGAATAGCCCTTCAGTGACTTCTCATATACATAAGGTGATCTGTAACCCTGGAAATAACGGATCGAGGGGATCAGTTCAGCAGGGGAATACTTGGAAAGATCATGCATCAGACCCTGTTTGTACAGACCGCATGCAAAACAGTGCTGTCTGACGAGCCTGCGATGCATGGATACTGTTTCCAGATGATGCTGTAATTTCTGTGCTAATGTCATTTTTTCTGCTGCGCTATTTGTCATAGGATCATTCTAAGTCAATCATATGCGGCTTGCAAGGATCAGGTGATCCTGCAATATCAGTCATTTTCCATGCAAAGCATGCTGTACGACTGTATAGTATATACGGTATTCGCTGAAGTCATGCATGACACGTTCAGCGGATTTCAAGTAAAATATTACAGCGAGGTGGCTTATGTCAGTATTTGAACGATATATCAATGAACAGGATTACCCGGACCTCAACAGTGATCAGGCTGTAGAACACCTTTCCGGGGCAGTCCGTATCAATACGACCAGCTATATGGATGCGTCTCTGATCGATTATTCACAGCTGGATCTCCTCCATCAGAAATTAAAGGAATGGTATCCTGCAGTCATGAAATACGGCGACTTCAAAAAGATCGGACACAGTATTCTGATCCGTATTGAAGGCAGTGACAGCAGTCTGAAGCCGGCTCTGTTTATGGCGCATCAGGATGTTGTTCCTGTTGTCAAAGGTACAGAGAACGACTGGATCCACGGTCCCTTCAGCGGTGATGTCGCTGACGGTTATATATGGGGCCGCGGCACACTGGATATCAAGAACATGCTGATAGGGGAACTGGAGAGCGCGGAATATCTTCTTGAACACGGAAAACAGTTCCGTCGCACTGTATATCTTGCCTTCGGTCAGGATGAGGAAGTTCAGGGTACCGGTGCACGCGCAATTGCAGCATACCTG
>CAMOPG010000102.1:0-9364 GCA_946622165.1 uncultured Erysipelotrichaceae bacterium | reverse complement strand
GGATCGCGGTTGCAGTCAGAAAATCGTACGAGAGGCATTGATATGTCTCTCTTTTTAAGTGCGGCGGATCCGGTAAGGCATATGAAAAGGCCTGTGTCATGTGACATGACGCAGACCTGTTTTTTTGCTCAGAATTTACCGCTGTGTGTATGGAATCCGCTGCTGTGATAGTTCGTTTGGATACCGCCTCCCGGACGGTTATGATTGCTGGAATCAGCAACTCTCATCCTTGAAACAGTATTATGCGTGAAGATGTCCAGTTTCTTTGTCAGCTGCACATGATTCAGATATGTGCCTGCGGTATGCTGAACACCGGTCGTCTTGTTCTTTGAGCGAAGGCCCAGACAGATCATAAGTGATGTGACCGCGGAACCGATCCCTACAGGCAGCGGGTTAACACCGCGCCGTCCAGGCTCAGGCTCCGGATCTGTTCCGGGACCGTCAATGATGATATTGTCATCTGTATTGTATTCGATCTCATGATAGGTGTAGTTTTCCAGGATCCTGTCGGATTCTTCATAGTATGTCCGGAATGCCTGGTACCAGTTTCCTGAAGAAAGATGGGAAACAACATCTTCAAGCATATCGTCCACGACAGGATCTGTGAATACATCATATGCGGAGCCGTAGACGGTCAGCGCATAGTCATGTTCCTTCATTGAAACAAGGAACAGAACGCCAGCGTGATCATTTCCGTACCCCAGTTCTTCAACGACATATACATTTTCTACATAATCCTGTGCATATGTATAACCGGCAAGGTCATTGGTAATGCGGAGATACACACCGCACTGCCGGTCCTGATACAGTTCAGCTCCGTATTCGGACAGCTCCTGTACTTCGTCTGAACTGAGCAGTCCGTATTCGTCTCTGACAAATTCCTCACTGTCAGCCTTGATATCTGCTGTCAGAATGATGGCTGCGCATCCTGCGCAGAGGGTGCCGAGCACCAGTTTCTTCATGTTCATACGCCGCCACCTACATTGAAAGGATCCCGAAGATCAGTGCAAACAGCAGCAATGCGATCGCAAGAAAATAGAGCAGGAACTTTCCGTTGTCTACAGGCAGATCACCGATCATTTTACCGGTCTGTCCGTTCATGACAAACAGATACGGTTTGCCGTTCCACCTTGTACTCAACACCCACACTGGAAGGAATGCATAGGAAGCACTTCCTGAAATGAAGCGGATATCCTGTTTCTGCGGCACAGCTGTTGAATAACCGGAAACAGTACGGTTCATTGCTGAAATGGTACTGTTGTACATACGCTCATTTGTACGCTTCTCGTTTTCGGCCTGATCAACGTCATATCTGTCAGCCAGATATCCGGCTAGATAAGACATCTTGAACGGTACAAGCTTTTCGTAATCAAACGGCTCAACAGCATCCATGTATTCGTCAGGCATTTTGGAACTGGCATCTGCAGGCACTTTTTCAAATGTCAGGATACCGTTTCTTGCGACCTGGAAATGGGATGTTGTAGTAACAGAGTAGTCGCCTTCTCTGTGAGTTGTGGATCTTGTTGCGTGATACGTCATTCTGGCGTCAACTGTTGCATCATACAGCCAGAAGGGTACATATACGCCCTTGATCTCCTCAATGTGGTTGGTTTCTGTAAATGCCCTCGGTACAAACGGCTTTCCTTTATAGAACTGCTGAAGTCTGCTGACGGCTTCTTCTTTCTTAAGCTGGAAAGGAAGCACATATTTCGGCTTCAAAGCTCCTTCAAACTGAGCCGGAACGATCGTCGGGTTGCCGCAGTAAGGACAGCTGGAAGCGCCTGTATGTGAGTCACAGATCAGCCTGGCTCCGCAGGAAGGACAGTTATATGCAGCGAGATTGGCTGCTTCCTCCTCCGTCCACTGGCCGGTTTCGCTTTCCCAGTTGTTTGTTTCAACACTCAGTGCCTGCTGATTGGCTTCACTGTAATAATCCTCTACCTCCTGAGGAGTAAACAGTGAATCACAGTAATCGCATTTTAATTGCTGTGTCGCAGAATCAAAGTGAAGCGGACCGCCGCAGTTAGGACATTGGTAATTAGTGACCTGTTCAGCCATGAGTCAACCTCCTTATGATGAAAAATGACGCCGTACCCATAAAGAGACGGCGTCACAGAACACGTGTTTTTACTGAGGTCTCTTTGTGCCGCAGTTTGTGCAGAAGTTGCCTGTCTGAACCTGTCCGCAATTCGGGCATGTCCATTCAAGAACCGGTCTCTTGGTACCGCAGTTCGTGCAGAAGTTTCCTGTACCGACCTGACCGCAATTCGGGCATGTCCAGCTGCCTGCTGCAGGATTCATCGCTGCCTGTGCAGGTACCGGCTGAGCGGGTGCAGGATTCTGATTCTGATACAGAGCGCCGATATTCGCTGCTGCGCCTGCGCTCTGAGCTGCATTCAGTCCGACAAAGCCCATTGCTGCGCCGTTCGGGTTGTTGGCTGCATCGACCATGGACTGTGTCACAGCATTGACATATGCAGCTGTTCCCAGAGCCTGATTTGTATAGGCAGCCTGCGCCTGCATCTTCTTCAGGAGAGCTTCATCTGCTTCATCAGCCTTGATGCTGTTGATGCCGAAGCTTTCGATCTCGATGCCTCTTGTTTTTGCCCATTTCTCGGACAGTTCATCATTCAGAATGTTGCAGAGATCAGTTGTATGAGCGAGCAGAGCAGAATATCTGACGCCGGAAGCACCGATCTTTGCGAATGCGGGCTGCAGTGCAGTGAGCAGTTCGCTCTTCAGCATGCTTTCAATGTTGGATACAGCATATGTATCTTTGAAGTTGCCGCATACGTTTGTATAGAACAGGATCGGGTCTGTTACTTTCAGACTGTATTCACCGAAGCATTTCAGTGAGATATCAATATCGATTCCTGCTCTTTCATCAAGAACTCTGAAGGGGATCGGGGAAGCTGTGCCGTATTTCTGGCCAACCAGTTCCTTCATGTTGAAGTAGTAGATCCTCTGATCTTCAGCCGGCTGTCCGCCATACATGAATCTCTTGCCGATCTGTGCGAATGTGTTCTTAACACCATCGGACAGTGTGCTTGTGAAAATGGAAGGTTCTGTAGCTGAATCATATTTGTATTCGCCCGGTTCAGAGCAGATATCAACTACTTTGCCCTGTTCTACAATGATCATGCACTGGCCGTCTGCCACTGCGATCACGGAGCCGTCAGTAATGATATTGTCATTGCCGCGATTGCTGGAAAAACCTGATGTGCGTTTATGACCTTTGACAGCAATGATGTTGTTGGGGATTGCTTCGCAATAGAAATACTCTTTCCACTGATCGCTCAGTGTGCTTGTTGCTGCGCTCAGCGCTGCCTGAATTAAACCCATATTTATATTTCTCCTTTGCTTGTTTCTTTACTTAATATTATATAGGAATTCAAGGGTATTCAACAGTAAACGACCCTCTGATATTTAAAATTGCCGCTGAATACGGCAATTTCTGAAATCATTCTGTTTTATTTCGGCTGTTCGCATTGACCAGTTTTTCCGCATTCATCAATGCTCCGTCAACAGGCGGAACAGCGAGTATTCGAACCATGTTTCCGGTCTCTCCAGGCAGCTGTTTGCGGATCATTTCAGTCAGTTTTGTGTTGTTTGTCATTCCTCCCGACAGGATCACAGGCACCGGCTTCCCATCAAATGGCTTGAGAGCTGTTTCTATGATCCGGACTGTTTCCTGAATGTTTCTTGAAATGATCGTCTGTGCTGTCTGATCGCCTGCCTCTGCTGCCTCAAAGGCCAGAGGGGCAAATGATGCGATATACGGTTTCCCCAGCTGATAGATCTTTGAGAGAAGCTGCGTACTGCAGAGACCAGCCTTCTGCTCAACCATTTCTGAGAGAAGCGTATCGCTGCCGGTATGGTCTATGGCTGAGTAATAGGCGCTCAGCACATCGCACCCGTAGTTGTAGCCGCTTCCGCCCCGGTCCAGCAGATACCCCCAGCCTCCCGTACGATATCTGGTACCGTCCTTCACAGAGAATGCGCAGATGCCTGTGCCGAGGATGAGGATCATTCCGTCATGACCATTCAGGCCGGCAGACAGGATGTTTTCGATGTCGCCGCCGGCATCTGATCCGGCAAAGCCTGCTTCCTGCATGCATGCCCTGATCCTGTCCCGGTTTTCTCCTGATGCAGCGCCTGCAATTCCGGCATATGCGTAAACTGTTTCTGCAGGGATATCCGCAAGGACTGTTCTGATTCCGCTGTTCAGTATTTCAAGTGCTTTCCCGATACCCGTATCATTCGGGTTGGAAGGCCCCAGAACAGCTTCACGGACTGTATTTCCCGTGCTGTCTGTCAGTTTGAATCTTGTCTTTGTACCGCCTCCGTCAATGCCGAGGAGATAATATGCATGCCCCGTCACTTATAAAGCCTCTTCAGTTGTCAAATGTCATTTCTACGCTGCATGAATCATCGCAGTCTGTATTTTCATTGACTGCATCTGATGTGACCACATCAATATCTATATATTGCGAGAGCCATTCAGAGAATGCTTCAGCAGTTTTGTAATAGGGAAGATCTTCATCAGATACCGGATCCAGATATGCTTTGACTTCACCGCCCTCAAATACAAATACAGAAGGCGTATACTCAACGATACTTGTGACAGGCGTCTCAACGTCCTTCAGGTCCGTATATGAAACCTGACGGAAATCAGCCTGTCCGGATTCTGCGACTGCTTCAATGACCGGTTTGAAGGAAGCACAGCTCGTGCAGCCTGGCAGGTAGACATACAGGACGAAGCGGCTGCCTTCATCGATCAGTTTGTTCAGTTCTTTTCCATCGGCGATGGATGTCAGATGCTCCGATTCCGGGACGACTTCTGAAACAGGTTCCTCTGTCGGCAGCGCGAAAGGATCCTCGTCACGCATAGGATGCAGAGAGTCAAAGTCAATGTAATGGTAGGGAACTTTGTAGAAGTCATAGTAGACTTTGCCGTTTTCTTCCCGTTTGACTTCAACTTTGTTTTTCCCTTCGTAATACCAGTATCCGCCGGTATTGTAGATCTTGTTTTCATCCCAGCCGAGTGATACCAGCAGATGTTTTGTCATGCCTGCGTATCCGCCGCCTCCGCACATGAGGAAGATCGTTTTGTCTTTCGGAAAATAGTATTCCAGGATATCCATGGATTCTTCGTAGTTCTCCCAAAGACTTCCTTCTTTTCCAATCGTGAAGAGTGTTTTCCCGGTATATGAATCTCCGACTTCCTCGGGAAGACCTACAACATTGCACAGATAGGGGTACGGAACGACCTCAAATCCGTCAACATATCCGGAGAGATAGCTGTCTCCGCCGATCGCTTCATAATTTGCTTCATCTTTCAGCATGCGCATATCACGGTATACACTGTCCTCACGTGACAGATATTCATCGATCGTGGCCTCGTTGATATTCTTATCGATCCCGAGTTCACCTCTCATACCGGATTCAAGCTCCGGAAGCGGAAGTTCTTTTTCTGTTTTCGCAGGTGCCTGACAGCCTGTGATCATTGCGGCTGCCACTGCTGTTAGTAATAGTCTGTTTATTTTCATGTTGGCCTCCGAAATCATGTATTGGCATTATTATAGCCTGTTTTGAGTCTGCTGTCAGATTCACAGCTCCTCTGTTTCTTAATGTTGCTAATCGGTATTCTGAATGAAATGCAGACACAAAAGGTCTTCTTTCTGAATATGATCCGGAAAGAAGACCAAAGCTGCTTTATTCTGTTTTTTCCGGCATTGATCTGATCACACCAGGCAGTTCCTTCATGGAATCTGCTCTGTACAGTGCATCAGGCACGGTACCGAATCCATAAGATACAAAGATGAACGGAACATCCGCGATCCTGCAGCAGTCAGCGTCTTTTTGCGTATCACCGACATATACCGGATTCTGAAGATGGTAGTCAGAGACCATCTTCCTGAGATTGTCCTGTTTGTCCAGTCCGTTGTCTCCGAAACAGAGGTGCCCCTTGACGTACGGATCAAGTCCGCCGTATGCCATGACTGCTTCAATATACCCCTGACCGCAGTTGGAAAGGATATACAGATCATAGTCTTTGCTCAGCAGTTCAAATGTTTCCCTGACATCCGGATAGAGATTCGTTCCGTTTGTGCGGATCTCAATGTTTTCTTCAGCTTCCAGATGGCCTAAAACCTCTCTGGAAACAGTCAGCGGTACTTCCGGCATAACAGCCAGCGCCCAGTCATCCATGGTCTTTCCCATCAGGGAGGATGCGAGTTCTCTGTTCAGCGGAATATACGGAAGATCCTGTTCTCCCAGTTTTCTGTTCCAGGCTCTGATGACAGCGTCCGTACTGTCTGTCAGTGTACCGTCGATATCGAAGATGATGGCGTCTGTTCTCATATAGTTAAATCCTCCGGCCTGTTCTGCTGTAACGACGGCAGATTTCTGACCTCTCTGCTGATATATTCTCCCAGTATCCGGTATCCTTCCTTGTCAGGATGTACGCCGTCTGTATATCCGGGTGTCAGTGTATGTGTGCTGATCAGACAGATCTGCTCATTCCTGCAGTATTCTGTCAGCATCTGATCATACTGTTCCAGGAATTTTCTGACCCGCTCGTGATCATCAAACCATGCAGGCACACCCTGCTGATCAGGGATCATGCACGTCAGAACCACAGGCAGTACATTCCGTTCACGTGCTGTCCGGATCATCTGCTGCATGCATTGCAGTGCTGTTTCAACGCTGCCGTTCGGGGACATCGCATCATTTGTGCCGGCCATGATCAGTACCGTATCAGCGCCTGAAGAGATCAGATCCCGTTCAAAACGCCTCAGGATATCCCGGGAAGCTTCACCGGGAACTCCTCGGTTCACGACCGTATGATCAGTCTTCAGATATTCGCTGTAAGCATAAGCTGTGCCGTACGGCCAACCGGCGGTAATGCTGTCGCCGATGCATAACAATTTATTCATGCCTATATTGTAAATTATAATGTGAATATCAGTGGGGCAATTTTATGAATGATGCATTTGAATTATATGATCTCAGGGTAGAGACAGAAGAGACAGAAAAGCCTTTTGTCTGTTCACACCATGCCGGGGATTACTTTCTCGTACAGGGTGAGAATCTGATCTTCCCCGAAACAAATTCCTTTTCCATGTATGCGCTCAGTGCCATCCTGCCGCTTCTTCCGGCAAAACAGAGGGTCACCAATCCCAACGACTGGATGACAACAGACGCATATATTGCCTGTCCTGATCCTAACTGCGGAGCCAGATTCCATATTATGCGTACCGGAAAAAGGATCTTTCATCACAGCGAAGTAACAGTTGTGCCGCTTGGCAAAGAGGAGGAACAGCATGACTGCTGAAAAATATGAATTATCACCCGGTTATCAGATCAGCAGGGTGTTGAACGGATGCTGGCAGCTTTCTCAGGGCCACAGCCTGGACAGAGAACTGGATTTCACAGATATCCGGAAAGCCTTTTATGAATTGAAGGATATCGGCTTTACGACATTTGACTGTGCAGATATCTATACCGGGGCAGAAGAGTTTATCGGTTCCTTTATCTCCGAGCTGAAGCAGAAAGGGGATTACCGTGAAGGGGACATCCAGGTACATACCAAATATGTTCCTGATCTGGAATACCTGTCCAAAGTCGATTTTGCATTTACGGAAAGCATTATTGACCGTTCCCTGATGAGATTGAACAAAGAGATCCTGGATGTCGTTCAGTTTCACTGGTGGGATTATGAAGTCCCCGGAATGATTGAAACGGCAGGTCATCTCAAAACACTGAAAGAAAAAGGAAAGATCCGGAATGTGGCTGTCACGAATTTTGACACGGAACATCTTGCCATGCTGGTAGACAAAGGTATTCCTGTTGTCTCATGTCAGACACAGTACTCTCTGTTTGACAGAAGAACAGAAAAAACACTGCAGAAGTACTGCAGTGAACATGGGATCAGACTGATCTGCTACGGTACGCTGGCAGGCGGATTCCTGGCAGACAGATATATCGGAAGAACACGTGAGAGTGTTGTTCCGGAGACAAGGTCTCAGGTAAAGTATCTGCAGATCATTGATGACTCATTAGGCTGGGACGGCTATCAGAAGCTTCTGCGGCTGCTGAATACGATTGCTTCGGTACATGGTGTTTCAGTTTCCCAGGTCGCTACAAGATATATTCTTGAACAGGAAGATGTCGCAGCGGCGATCATCGGCATCCGTTCTTCTGCACACGTGAAGGACAATGACAGGATCTTCTCATTCCGGCTGAGTGAAGAAGAAAAGGACATGATCCGCAGCCTGATCGATTCCTATCCGACGCCGGAAGGAGAACCGTTTGAACTGGAACGCACACCCGGATCAAAATACCGCAGCATCATGCATATGAATATCAATGAAGAAGAACAGTCCTGAACTGTGTCAGGACTGCGGTCATTCGTGAAAGAAGAATAACATCTGCGCAGGTGTTATTCTTTTTGTATGTTTCAGCTGGGCTGATGCATCATGATGTCTCCGTCCAGAATATGACGGCATTCCGCGACCAGACTGACAGCCCATTCAATTCCCTGTCTTGCAAAGGGAATGCCGGAAGCTTCTCTGACCCTGAATTCATACTCGGCACGCTGAGCCCAGAATAATGCTTTCAGCGTGTCGGCAGGACAGCCGATCCCGTTCAGATAGCAGTCTGCAAATCTGACATATACATCTGCAGCAGCATCCTTTGCGGCATCCTGATCATTGTTGACCATGTCGATACATCGTGAATAGACGGCGTATGCTGCAGCAGGATCCTGTGATACGTAATAACCGTTCTTATACATGTCGCCGATCTTGTATAACGATATGACTCTGCCCTGAAATGCACCTTTTGCAAAGCATTCATACGCTTTCCGGTAATCCACTTCACAGTTTCGCCCATAGTAGTAACAGTATCCCAGGTTTTCTATCGCCTGCATATCTCCTGTATCTGCAGCGATCTCATAGAGATCCATTGCTTTCTGATAGGACTGTTCGCCGATCTGACCGGTATAATACAAGGCGCCGAGATTGCAGGCTGCGATTCCATTGCCCTGTTTGATTCCCTGCATGTAGATCCCTTCAACCAGTTTCCTTACATTGGGCGGCATCGGGTCTTTTCTCATATAATTGAATATATTGTTTGGAAAATCCAGAACATTTGCTTCGGGATTTCTGTCAACGTAGGATATTCCGTCTCTTGCCCAATCTTTGAATTCCTGCGGGATATCCTCTTTCAGAAGCTTTTTTAATTCGGCAACCACATTGGTGACTGTGTACTGAAATGTTTCGTAATTGACCATACATACGCCCTCCTTGCAGATACATCATATATTCGGACATATGCAAAAAATCTGCCTTGCGGATGTTCA
>CAMOPG010000101.1:0-9381 GCA_946622165.1 uncultured Erysipelotrichaceae bacterium | reverse complement strand
AATCAGACACTGTATAAATGAAAAGCTGCTTTTAAGCAGCTCTCATAGTTCAATCTAATTCCAGATCGTATTTTTCAACGTCGATAAATACGGATCCGGTCAGGTTGATGAAACTGACTCCTTCAGCCTTCGGGCTGGTGAAGATCATATTTGACATAACCTTTTCACCGTCGTTGATGAACACTTCACAGCTGTAACGGTCAAGGATGATGCGCAGTTTCAATTCGCCGTTTCTATCGGGAAGAGTACATTTCTTTGTATGTGTTGTAGCTCTTCTTGTTCCGGAATTGGAACGGTCAAACCTGAGCGTATTTTCAGCAGGTCTGTAAACCAGAGATGCGTAATGTTCCTCATCTTCACGGATACGAAGTTCAAACTTACGGTAGCTTCCGGGGGATTCCGGACGGATCCGTACAGTCATATCGATCGTTCTTCCGCTTACACCATCGAGTGTCAGTTTTCCGTTGACCGGTACATTTTCATAAACGACGCGGTTCTTACGGATCTGTTCGATCTCTCTGACAGGTGTCTGAATAAGCATGCCGTCTTTGACAGACAGCTCTCTGGGAATGATGCACTGTCCGAACCAGCGAAGGCTGCGGAATGTATATGTAGTACTGTCCCAGTTCTGCATCCATGCGGTCATGATCCTTCTGCCATCACTGCTGAGCAGTGTCTGAGTAGCATAGAAGTCAATTCCATGGTCGACGAGCTGTGCATGTTCTTTCGTGAATTTTCCTGTTTCAGGATCAAATGTACCAACCATAGCAACGGATACGTTGCCGCAGTTGAACTGATCATTCTGCAGTACATCCTGGGGATTGACCATCAGGACATATTTACCGTCAAGTTCAAAGAAATCAGGGCATTCCCACATAGCGCCTAATGTACCGTCGTTTTCTGCGAGAATACTGACAAATTCCCATTTCAGCCCATCATTGCTTTTGAAGTAAAGGATACGGCCTTTTTTGTCCCGATCTGCAGTACATGCACCGACAACGCAGCGGAACGTTCCATCCTTTTCACGCCAGACTTTCGGATCGCGGAAATCATACTTACTGAGTCCTTCCGGAATGTCAGAATGACCGATCACAGGATTGCCTTCATATTTCTGATAGTCAACTCCGTCACCGAATGCAACACACTGTGTCTGAATAAAGTTTTCTTCATCAAGGTCTGAGATTTTGATGACGCCGGTGTACATCAGCATCTGTCTGCCGTCATCCATCGTCTCGGCACTTCCTGAGAAGCATCCGCCGGAATCCGGCTGTGTATCAGGCGCAATAGCACAAGGAAGATATTCCCATCTGAGAAAATCCTTGGATACCGCATGTCCCCAATGCATAGGGCCCCATTTTTTCTGATAAGGGTAATACTGAAAGAACAGATGATATGCACCGTTGTACTGCGAAAAGCCGTTCGGATCGTTCATCCATCCGATTTTAGGCGTTAAATGAAACAGGGGCCTTGTCTCTGCCGGGAGTAATTCTCCTTCTGTCATTTCATAATTTCTTGCTTCATTTAATATCTGACTTGTCATAATCTCTTTTTTACTCCTGTTTCAAGCATGAGATATCCGCCCTTTGCAGAGCGGATATCTCAATTTATTCTAGTTTAAATTATTTGTAGTATTCGTCAATGTATTTCTGATAAATGGACAGGAATTTAGGCAGCTGATAGCTTTCAAGATCTTTCTGGAGCTGATCCCAGTCAGCGTCTGTGAATCCGTTCATTACCCAGTCGGACTTAGCAGTGTTGATGCACTTAGTGATATCAGCCTGCAGGTTGGAGAGTTCTTTTGTGTCCTCTGTTGTCATGAAGACATTCGGTACAACATACTTTGTATGCATATCAGGTGTGTAAATGTTTTTGATCCAGTCAAGTCTGTACTGAGCATCGTCAGGGCATGTTACATACTTGTCATAGTAGGAGTCAAGAATTGCAAGCGGTCCGCCAACAGCTTCTGCTTCACGTACTTCTACAGGAGAAGCATCACCGAGCCAGCAGTGCTTCAGCATTGGTTCACCGTCAGCATTTGTACTCAGTTCGAAGATATCGAAGTCATCATCTTCACCGTATGTACCCCAGTTGTTCTGCGGGGACTGCATCGGATCATACATCTGGTCGAGCCATGCGCAAACGAGTGCAGGGTTCTTAGCAACAGCTGTAACTACGCAGCGGCCTCTGTCGAAACCGGATGTGAAGGAACCGTTGCCAGGAGTGAGGTTCTTTGTATCAGCCTGCAGCATAGGCAGCGGGATCCAGCTCTTGCCGGCGATCAGGTCATCCATGGAGACCTGAGCAATGTTTGCAACGTCCCAGGAGAAGCAGACGCCATAACGTCCGGACTTACCCTTGGCAACATATGTGGACCATTCCTGTGTGAATGCTTCAGGGTCAATGAGCTTTTCTTCATAGAGCTTGTGGAGATAAGCGAGACCTTTCTTGAAGCCTTCCTGAGTAGCTGTGCAGACAACCTTCTTGTCATCTGTAACTGCGATATGTCTTCCCTTATCAGGATCGCCAATACCTTCGCCGAAGCCGTTAACCAGAGACATCGGGTCCTGGCCGCCATCGTTCATGATGAAGGACATCGGAATGATTTCGCCGTCAATGTTGAATTCTTTCTTCAGATCAGCTGCGTTGTCGCGGAATGCGATCAGGACCTGTTCGAATTCATCAACTGTTGTCGGAACTTCAAGTCCGAGGAAATCAAGCCAGTTCTTATTGATGAAAGGCATGTTATCGATCGTCTGGATAGCTGTCTTTTCATAACCGAGCTGTTCGATCCAGGGCAGAGCCCAGATGTGACCATCTGCGTCTGTGCACATTGCTCTGTATTCAGGAGCCTGCTCGAAGACTTTCTGCAGGTTCGGCATGTATTTGTCGATGTATTCTTCAAGGTTCAGGATAACGCCCTGCTTAGCATATTTGAGCAGGTCTGTATCACTGAAGCCGGCATTGAAGACGAAGTCAGGAAGTGTCTTGATATTGGACATTTCAAGCTGGATCTTGTCGCCCCACTGGTCGGACTGGATCGTCTTCCAGTTAACATGTACGTTTGTCTTTTCTTCAAGACGCTTGAAGATCGTACGGTTGTTAGGTTCGGACTCAGTTCCTGCAGGGAAGTTTGTCAGACCGTTGATCTCTGCTTTTTCAGCAAGAGGGAAAGCCAGAGTAGCGGGATCGACATCTGTTCCGCCAGAAGCTCCGCCGGAAGCTCCGCCGGAAGTACCGCCGCCTCCGCCGCAGCCTGCGAGGAGGACTGCTGCTGTAGTCATGGAGAGGATAAGAGCACTGCCTTTTTTAAATAAATTTGTCATGTTGACTCCTTTTGATTTTTTCTTTCTCCGATTATTATCGTTTTTTTGGTTAACCCTTGATCGCGCCGGCCATGATTCCGTTATCGAAGTATTTCTGGAAGAACGGATACATGATCATGAGCGGAAGGCTGGAGATGATGATCGTCGCATACTTCAGAAGCTCTGCAAGACGTGCACGTTCCGCAGTTGACTGCATATCAGAGACCATGCCTGCTTCCGGCTGGTTCTGAATCAGGATGGAACGAAGTACGAGCTGCAAAGGCTGTTTGGATGCGCTGTTGAGGTAAATCATTGCGTCGAAGTAGCTGTTCCACATACCGACGAACTGCCACATGGAAATCGTAGCGATGATCGGTGTGCAGACCGGCAGAAGGATCTGGAAGAAATAAACCATTTCATCTGCGCCGTCAATTTCAGAAGCTTCCTGCAGGTCACGAGGAATACCCATGTAATATGTTCTGGCAATGATCATATTCCATACGCTGAATGCGCCGGGAATCAGAATTGCCCAGATCGTATCAAGCATTCCAAGGTTGGAGATCAGCAGGTATGTAGGGATCAGGCCGCCGCCGAAGAACATCGTGATAACGAACAGGATGTTGAAGAAGCCTTTGCCCTTGAAATCCGGACGGGACATCGGATATGCCGCAAGCAGCGTAACGATGACTGAGATGATTGTAAACAGCACGGAATAGATCAGTGCGTTTTTGAAGCCTACCCAGATCTGTGCGTTAGAGAGGACACGTTCGTATGCCGTAGTTGTCCATTTCGAGAAATCGAATGTGATGCCGGAGTTCTGCAGTACGATCGGATCGATAAACGAAGCGAGGATAATGTAGATCATCGGCAGGATGATAGCGACGATGAAGAGTCCGAGCAGAATATAACCGATGATCAATATCGTCTTATCTTCTACGGGGTACTTGGAAAACTCACTCTTTTTCTTCTTTTCCATATCGTTCCCTCCTCATCAGATGCCTTTTCCTTCATTCATGTTCTGAACGATCTTGTTCATTGACACGAGAAGGATAACGTTGATGACAGTGTTGAACAGGCCGACAGCGGTTGAGAAGCCGTAGTCACCGTCCAGGAGACCTTTTTTGTAGACATACGTTGAGATGATCTCTGATGTCGACAGGTTCAGGTCTGTCTGCAGAGCATAGGCTTTTTCGAAACCGATACTCATGATGTTGCCGACAGACATAATGAACTGGATCAGGACGGTATCTTTGATAGCCGGCCATTCAACAGCTTTGATCTGCTGAATGATGTTCGCACCGTCAATGACAGCCGCTTCCTTCAGTTCTTTGCTGGCGTTGGAAAGGGCAGCAGTATAGATGATGGAAGCCCATCCTGCACCCTGCCAGATTCCTGATGCGATATAGATCGTACGGAAAGCTGAAGGCATTGTCATGAAGTTGGTGTTTGTTCCGAGCATTGAATTGATCATTCCGGTCGGCGACAGCAGGATACGGACGATACCGCAGAGGACGATGACTGAAATGAAGTTCGGCATGTACAGAACAAGCTGGATCTTCTGCTTGATGCTGGTGCTGAGAATTCTGTTCAGCAGGAATGCAAGCAGAATCGGAATCGGGAATCCCCATAGCAAACCGAATACACTCAGCTTCAGTGTGTTCATCAGATAACTGAGGAAATCCGGTGAAGACAGGAAGCGTGAGAAGTGTGCAAATCCGACCCACTCACTGCCCAGGATCCCACGGATCGGATTATATTCTGTAAATGCAATCAGAATACCGCCCATAGGAAAGTATCTGAAGATTATCGTCAGCAGGAATGCCGGCATGATAAATATCAGATAGAGCTGCCAGTGTTGTCTGAAGTACACAAGAGCGTTATGCAGCTTCGAATTCGGAGCTGCAGCAGCCGCATTGTTTTCAGAAGCCTTTCCCATTTAAACCCTCCTTTTGAAGAAATGCACTTCTGGAAATGTATACTTCGGCGGGGTATACATTTCTTGATAGCGCTTACTTCGAGACATATTCATACTAGCATTCGAATGGTGCAAACACAATAATCAAAAGTTACAAATGCACACTAGGTTTTGTGCAAAATTAAGCAAAATAGTGCAAAAATAATGTTAATTAGTGCCTGGCTATGGTATATTTTTTTTATGTAAATGCAAACTCTTTAATTTACTCAAATATCAGCTTCAAGCGCATTCATACGAAACACAATTAATTGGGAAAGTTTGATATGAAAGAAAAGGTGACAATTCAGGATATTGCAGACGCGCTCGGAATATCTCGAAATACTGTATCAAAAGCAATCAACAACTCGGACGGGATAGCCGAAGCGACACGTGAGAAGATACTTCAGAAAGCAATCGAGATGGATTATAAACAGTTTTCCTATGTTTCATCTGTGACAAAAATGAGTTCTTCGGAAAAACAGAAAGAACAGGCTCACGGAGAGATTGCTATATTAACGAATACGATCATCGGGAACTCACATTTTGCGGCAACGATGATAGATAAGGTCCATGAAGAGCTCAGTCATATGGGATACAGTATGACGATCTGCCGGGTGTCAAAGGAAAACATCCGGAATCTGACGCTGCCCAAGACCGTTATAAAAGAACGTATCTGCGGATTGATCTGCATTGAGATCTTCAATCCTGATTACAGTGACATGATCTGTGACCTTGGTATTCCTGTCCTGTTTGTGGACGGTCCTGCCCGTAAAAATGAACGTTCAGTCCGTGCAGATCTGCTGATGATGGACAACCGCACAGAGATCACGCACTTTATCAATTTAATGGCAGGCAGAGGTCTGAAGCGGATCGGCTTTATCGGAAACTACAATCACTGTCTGTCATTCTGGGAGCGCTATATTACCTATCGGATGGCATTGTCTTTGGCGGGCCTCCAGTTCGATGAAAAGCTGGTCATCAGCGATATCCCTGACCGGTCGGTCGAAGAACTTGCGGACAGACTGGACAGTATGGAAGAAATGCCCGATGTGTTTGTGTGTGCTAATGATTTCGTTGCAATTGATGCAATGCAGCTCCTGGCACTGCAGGACAGAGGACTGCTCAAAAAAATACGATTCCTTGGTTTTGACGACTCTCATGAATCAAGGATCTTCTATCCGGCATTATCATCGGTCCATATTCATTCCCAGGCAATGGCCTTCTCGGCACTGCACCTGCTGATGACAAGGATCGAAGAACCGGCAATGGATTACAGAACGATCTATGTTGCAACAGATCTTATATTGAGGGAGTCCACTGAATTCTGATACGGAGATATATTTATGAATATCTTTTCCTACGACAGCAAATTCAGCCAGCTGTTTGTGAAACTCAGCTATGCCTGCTGGCTGAATATGATGTGGATGATATGTTCACTGCCGATCATTACGATCGGTGCATCGACAACGGCACTGTATTCGGTCACATTGAAGATCGCGGATGAAACAGAGTCGAATATTACAAGACAGTTCATTCATGCATTCCGCAGTAACTTCAAGCAGTCGACCAGGCTGTGGATCCTGCTTCTGATCGCAGGTCTGCTGATCGGCGGAGACTTCTATGTAGTCATGCACATGCGTTCCATGTCAACCGGCATTATGGCGATCATATGGACGCTGAACCTGGCTTTGCTGATAGCGGTGTCGATCATCTATGTAGTAGTTCTGATCTACATCTTTCCTCTGATCGCGAGATTTGAGAATACTGATCAGGCAATGCTGAAGAATTCACTGCTGATCGGTATTCACTACCTGTTCTGCACGATCGTTGTGGCAGCGATCCACTTTGTGATGTTCTATGCTGTTGTTGCAGTATTCACACCGCTGATCCTGTTCGGGGAAGGACTATGCGCACTGCTGTCCTCGTACATGCTGATCAATGTGTTCCGGGTAATATCCTACCGGCCTGAAGAGGACGAACAATGAGAGGATCACCGGAAGAACGGGCGGCTGTCAGAAGGTCATTCTACAAGATGAATAAAAAGGAGAAGTTTGAGTATATCCTTACATACTACAAACTTCCGATATTCACAGCATTTGTTGTCCTGGCTGTGGGGATCTCATCACTGGTCCACACACTGACCAGGAAGGAACCGGTACTGTATACCGGATATGTCAATACCGTATTCGGGGAAGACATGACACAGAAGCTGACGGATGACTTTCTGAATGATATCGGCCTGAATCTGAAAAAGAACGAAATACTTGTCTACAAAGACCTGTATATCGATGAAGATGCTTCTATAGCAGATCACCAGTACGTATACGCCTCCAAGATGAAGATCCTGGGAGCGATCAATGCAAAGCAGATGGATATCGTACTGATGAATGACAACGCTTATTCACAGATGTCCTCCAGCGGACTTCTGATGGATATGAACACTGTGCTGAAAAATGATGCACAGCTCTACGAAGATCTCAGCCCTTACCTGACGGAAGGGACTGTGATACTTGAAGACAACTCGATCGAATTCAAGCTGAATGAGGCAGACACATACGAAGCTGTCACAGAACAGCAGCTCAATGCGGTCGATGTTTCTGAATTTCCAGTATTCCGCAATGCCGGAATAGATGGTAATCTGTATATAGGCGTGATAGGAAATACGCCGCGCATTGAAAAGGTACAGGCATTCCTTGCTTATCTTCTCAATGCTGAATGACATGTGCCATCGGCACATTCCAGAAGGCTGTAACGGTGAAAGACCGTGCCAGTAAGTCGGAGCCTTTTCGAGAGTTTTAAACGGCGGCCGGCTTCATAATTCTTTCATACCATAAGAAAGGGGCAAAAAAATTTATGGCAACTGTAACACTGAAACACATTCAAAAGATTTATCCGAACACAGAGAACCCGAAACCGAAGAAGAAAAAGAAGAAGGAAGAAGAACCGGTTGAGGAAAAGAGCTACAAGCTGAAGGTCACCGATGAAGGTGTAGTAGCTGTAGACGATTTCAACCTCGACATCAAAGACAAAGAGTTCATTGTCCTTGTAGGACCTTCCGGATGCGGTAAGTCCACAACTCTGAGAATGGTTGCGGGTCTCGAAGAGATCACGAGAGGCGAACTGTACATCGACGACAAGCTTATGAATGATGTAGCGCCGAAGGACAGGGATATCGCAATGGTATTCCAGAACTACGCGCTGTATCCTCATATGACTGTCAGACAGAACCTTGAATTCCCGCTGAAGCTGAGAAAGGTCCCGCAGGCAGAGATCAACGAAAGAGTCAATGAAGCTGCGGAGATCCTGGGTATCGTCCAGTATCTTGAAAGAAAGCCGAAGGCACTTTCAGGCGGACAGAGACAGAGAGTCGCGATCGGACGTGCTATCGTTCGTGAACCGAAAGTTCTGCTGATGGACGAACCGCTCTCCAACCTTGATGCGAAGCTGAGAAACCAGATGAGAGCTGAGATCATCAAGCTGAGAAAGAGGATCAACACGACATTTATCTATGTCACACATGACCAGACCGAAGCTATGACGCTGGGAGACAGGATCGTCATCATGAAGGATGGCGAAGTCCAGCAGATCGGAACCCCGCAGGAAGTATTCAACGCACCGGTCAACACATTCGTAGCAGGCTTCATCGGAATGCCGAGAATGAATATGTTCGGCGGCGAACTGAAGAAAAAGAACGGGAAGTACGTTGTTAATGTCGAAGGTGCAGAGATCGAACTTTCTGAAGACAAGCAGAGAAGACTGGCTGCTAGGAACGTCCAGGACTGCAACGTTACAGTCGGCGCAAGACCTGAACACATTACGCTCGATCATGCAGACGGCGCAATGCTGGAAGGCGTAGTAGAAGTCAGCGAAATGATGGGTTCCTCCGTCCATCTGCATCTCAATGCATATGGCAGAGACTGCATCATCATCGTTCCGACGCTTGATCTGAAAGACAATTCAGCTCTCGAGATCGGTTCCACGGTCAAGTTCACACTTGCACCGAACGCTATCCATGTGTTCGACCCGTGGACAGGAAAGAATCTGGAATACGCTGACTGATGTTACAAAAAAAGCGATGCATGCGGCTTATGCTGCAAAGCATTGCTTTTTTTTGCGGTTTATTTT
>CAMOPG010000100.1:0-9449 GCA_946622165.1 uncultured Erysipelotrichaceae bacterium | reverse complement strand
GATCAGGTCATCCTTCATTTCGATAATGATTGGATGGTGCGACTGCAGTGCAAGTTCATATGCGATCTCGCATCCTGTCAGTCCTCCGCCGATTACGGCAACTCTGTCCCCTGTTTCGCGTCCGTTGAGATAATCACAGGCCTCGATCATCTTTTCATAGCCCGGAACACTGCGCAAAAGACGCGGCACAGCACCGGTTGCGACTACGATCTCCTGTCCTTTGAATTCATCGATGCTGCCGATCCGTTCATTCAGGTGTACCTCGATCTGCAGCTCATGCATCTGTCTGCGGTACCACTCCAGCAGATCTCTCAGTTTGCCTTTATAAGACTCGGCAGAAGCAGGAATCAATGTTCCGCCAAGCACATCAGACTGTTCATAGATCACAGGCTCATGACCGCGCAGCTTCAGAACACGGGCTGTTTCCATACCGCCGATCCCGCCGCCGATAATGATCACTTTCTTCGGGTGTTTCGTTCTGCGGATGAAATGCTTTTCTTTCTGCATCGTTTCCGCATTGACCGCACATCTTGCCAGATGCAGTGAATCATACAGATCCTGATCATTCGGAACGCCCTTGTAATGTGCCATGTTGAAGCATCCGTTATGGCAGAGGATACAAGGCCTGATGTCTGCTTCCCTTCCTTCGATCAGCTTTGTGACCCATTCCGGATCTGCCAGGAACGGTCTGGCAAAGCCTGCACCTTCGATCCTTCCTTGTCTGATCTCTTCAGCAGCCTTGTAAGGATCCAGTCTGCCTGCACAAACGACAGGAATATCAGCATTCCTCCGGAGGTATTCCACGTCCTGGAGATTGCAGTTCTCCGGCATATAGATCGGAGGATGTGCCCAGTACCATGCATCATATGTGCCGTTGTCACAGTTTAGCATGTCATATCCGGCTTCTTTCAGGAAGTTCGCTGCCCAGATGCTTTCTTCCATGTCTCTGCCTGCTTCCGTGTATGTTTCTCCCGGCAGAGCACCCTTGCGGAAGTCCTTTGTCTTTGATACAACGCTGTAGCGCAGTGATACAGGGAAATCATTTCCGCAGGCAGCTTTGATTGCTTTGACAATCTCTGCCGGAAAGCGGTAACGGTTCTCCAATGAACCGCCGTATTCATCTGTTCTGTGGTTGACGTATTTCAGTGTGAACTGGTCAAGCAGATACCCTTCGTGCACAGCATGGATTTCCACGCCGTCAACGCCTGCATTTTTCAGCAGAACAGCGCATCTTGCAAATGCGTCGATATACTCATGGATCTCCGCTATCGTCATTTCCCTCGATGGGATCACATCGCTCCATCTGTTGGGTGACGGGGAAGCAGATGCACAGATCCTGTCAAGGTCCATGACAGGTCTGGCGATCTTCCGCAAAGCAGGATTCTGATACAGTTTTTCCATCAACGCAGAAACCGTAAAGGATCTTCCGAAACCTGCTGTCAGCTGCACAAACAGCTTTGCGCCTGTCTTGTGAAATTCCGGCATCCATTCAGCCAGATCTTTGTACATCTTTTCATTCTCATACAGCCATTCTCCGAACATCGGATTCCTGACCGGCTGACAGCCGGGAAGTACAAGACCGGCATTGTTCTTTGCGGCTTCAAGAATAAAGTCTGCGCCTGCTTTGTCAAAATGATGTTTTTCCATCCATCCGAGCAGATTGGTTCCGCCCATTGAAGTCAGAACGATCCTGTTCTTGATCTCACATGAGCCGATCTTCCATGGCGTAAACAAAGGTTCCAGTTCCTGTTTCATTTGTTCTCTCCTCTATTTCCTCTTTATCAGATAAATGATCTTTGACGATTCATATACAGCCATCATTCCTGTTTCAGTATGCATACTGTGTCCCGGTGCATGCGGGCAGTTCAAGTGATCTGCCGCTTCTGGTGTGAGTTTCCAGGAAACGGGAATCCGGCACATTGAAATAGTCATAGCCTGACAGGGAGCCTTTATCCCAGGTAAGATCCACATTATAGAATTCCCCATCCAGCATGATCGTATTCCAGGCATGTTCGCCTTCCGCGTATCCGGTGACATAGTAGCAGGGTATCGAAAGCTTCGTCATGATGTACTGGAATGCCTTTGCATAGCCTGCACATACCGTTGAATGCGATACGAGCGCGCTGTATGCACTCTGGTTCAGCGAGGCTTCAATGTCATATCCTGTCTGATCCAGCAGTGCGTCATGGACATGCTTTTCTTTTTCATAATCACTTGTACAGTTCATAGCCGAACGGATGATGGCATCCGTGCTTTCATCAAACAGTTTCTTTGATTCTTCAATATTATCAGCTGTGCTGTTGAACACCATGATCAGTTTTGTGCACACATGATCTTCCGTGTACTGATAACTGAAGGCTGTATCAAGCCAGAACAGCTCCGGATGGTCATACAGCAATGCCATTGCGGCTTCAGATACATCTTCCTCCGAGATCCTGATCTCCGGTTCGATCTCCGCGTCCATGGCCAGCACTTCTCTGTATGCCTGCTGATAAACAAGCTTCTGATCATCATTCAGAAGACCGTAATACGGATAATATTTCTCATCGAACTCATAGACCTGTACAGGTTCTGAAGGTATGTCCTCATGGATCTCTTCCTTAGGAATTTCATCTGCAGTGATGATGCTTTTCGGATCCCTGATCAGTTCGATGATCACACGTCCGGTCTGGGGGCTCAGCACAAATACGGCAGCCAGAGCTGCTGTACAGATGAAAAGCATTGCCATGATCTGTCTGATGAGTCTGCGCATCCGTTTCATATCTTCATCATAAACCAAGTCTGTGCATGATGCATGAGTGTTCTCTGCAAACAGCAAAAAGAGGCCGAAGCCTCTTATTACAGATTTTCTGCTTTCAGTTCCCTGTTCATGAGATCATGGATGGCATCCTTCGGCTTTTTGTTTTCAAACAATACCGCATATACTTCATCCGTGATCGGCATGGATATGCCTCTGGCATGCGCTTCATCATGAACAGCCTTGCAGGCGAAGATTCCTTCGACTGTTTTGGTATTGCGCTTCAGGAAATCCTCTGCCCCGTTCTCCAGTCCGATCTCATAGCCGGCCTGGAAGTTTCTGGAATGCCTGGATGTACAGGTGACGATCAGATCCCCTACGCCGTCCAGTCCAAGATACGTTTCTTTCCTTCCGCCCAGGGCAATGCCGAATCTTGTCATCTCGGCAAGACCTCTTGTCATCAGCGCTGCTTTGGCATTGTCTCCTTCTCCGACACCTGTCAGAATGCCGCTGGCGATCGCCATGATGTTTTTGATGGCAACGCCTGATTCAGCACCGATCTCATCCGTGTTCCTGTATACGCGGAAGTAATCATTGGAGAACATATGCTGGATCGTTCTGGCAGCTTCTTCATTGACGGAGACTGCGTTGACCGCTGTCAGCATCCTCTGTATGACTTCCTCAGCATGGGAAGGTCCGATCAGCGATACGACTGCTTCCAGTTTATCTGCCGGCATGACTCTGCGTATGACTTCAGAGAGCCGTTCATGTGTTTCCGGATGGAAACCTTTTGCGACATTGATCACGATGACCTTTTTTGTCAGATATCCGGAAGCGTTTGTGATCACTGCTTCAAGTGCCTTTGTCGGAACGCCAAGCAGTATGACATCCGCATCCGCTGCGACGCTGAGATCACTGAACGCCTTCACCTTTTCCGATACAGGTGTATCAAAGTATTTGCTGTTGCGGTGATTCAGGTTGATATCATCGACTTCATTCCGGTCAATGCCCCACATCACAGCATCCTGACCGTTGTCTGTCAGGACCTGGCATAATGCTGTACCCCAGCTGCCTGTTCCGAGTATTACTGTTTTCATTCTGTGATCTTCTTTCTTGTGATCAGCTTGATCGGCGTGCCTTCAAAGTCAAACGCCTGCCTCAGCTGATTCTCAATAAAACGCTCATAAGTGAAATGCATCAGTTTCGGATCGTTGCAGGACAGAACAAATGTCGGAGGCTGTACGGAAACCTGCGTTGCATAGTAAATGCGGAAACGCTTGCCGTTGCGCGCAGGTGCAGGTGTTGTGATCTGCGTATCTGCGATCACTTCATTCAGGACATTTGTCGGGATCCTTCTGCGTGCGTTTCCGACGACCCTGTCAACTTCCGGGATGATGGTATTGACGCGCTGTCTTGTTTTGGCAGATACATATACGATCGGTGCATATGAGAGATACGCGAATTCCGTGCGGATCCTGGCTGTGAATTCGTTCATTGTCCGCTCGTCTTTTTCAACTGCATCCCATTTGTTGACAACGATGATCACCGGTTTGCCGCCTTCGCTGGCGTAGCCGCCGATATGCTTGTCCTGTTCACGGATACCCTTTTCCCCGTCGATCACAAACAGCGCAGCATCGCATTTTTCGATTGCGGCCATCGCTCTGAGGACGGAGTATTTTTCCACCGATTCATAAACACGTCCGCGCTTTCTGATGCCGGCAGTATCTACGATGACATAGTCTCTGCCTTCAAATCGGAATGGCGTATCCACGGCATCTCTGGTCGTTCCCTGTTCATTTGAAACAATAGCACGGTCCTGGTTCAGGATCGCATTGACCAGGGAGGATTTGCCGACATTCGGTTCACCGATCACGGCAATTCTGACAGCATCGCTTTCTTCTTCAGGTGTTTCTTCCGGAAGAAGCGCAATGCAGGCATCCAGGATATCGCCTGTGCCGACGCCGTGTATGCCGCTGCATGCGATCGGATCGCCGACACCCAGTTCATAGAATTCATAAATATTCATGGCTTTCGTTTCATCGTCCACCATGTTGACCGCAAGCACGACAGGCTTGTCCTGCCGCTGCAGAATGCCCGCAATATAGCGGTCATCCTCGGTCACGCCGTTCTTTACGGAAGTCAGGAACAGAATGACGTCTGCTTCGGACATCGCGATCTGCACCTGTGCCCTGATCTCTTCCTGGTACGGCTGATCCTCAAGCTGGATACCGCCGGTATCGATCAGGCTGAACGTTCTGCCCTGCCATTCAGCTGTGGAATAGATACGGTCCCTTGTAACACCCGGGGTATCTTCCACGATGGCGATCCGTTCTCCCGTAAGTCTGTTAAAAATCGTTGACTTGCCCACATTCGGGCGGCCAACGATCGCAATGACTCCTTTTTTCATCAGGATCCCTCCTAGTCCAGGAATCTCGCAGCCAGTGCATATGCACGATCTACGACCTCTTCGATCGTCAGATCAGAGCTGTCGATCTCAACAGCATCTTCCGCTTTTGTGAGCGGTGAGATCTCTCTGTGCATATCCTGATAGTCTCTGGCTTCGATCTCCTTCTCTATCGTTTCCAGATCAGACGTGCTGATCCCGTTTTCAAGATTCTGCTTCAGTCTGCGCAGTGCTCTTGCATGTGCGGATGCGGTCAGATAGATCTTCACTTCAGCGTCCTTCAGTACGACTGTTCCGATATCTCTGCCGTCAACGATATAGCCTTTTTCTTCAGCAAGCTTCTGCTGGCGTCTTACAAGGTCCTCACGTACGACAGCGACCTTGGACACATCGCTTGTTGCCATGGAAATGTGATCTTCACGGATCGCTTTGGAAACATCCTCTCCGTCAAGATAGATATGCTTTTCGGTATCCTGACGGATATCAGTGCGTCCAAGCATTTCCTTCAGAGCTTCCGCATCATCAAGAGCGATGCCTTCACGCAGTGCTTTCAATGCGACGCAGCGGTACATGGCACCTGTATCCAGGTGAATATAGCCGAGCTTCTCAGCGAGAATATCAGCGACAGTGCTTTTGCCGGCAGCACTCGGTCCGTCCATTGCAATATTGATCTTTTTCATCAGAGAATCCCCTTTGCCATCAGAATCCAGTACAGCACGACTGCAAGACCTGCACCTAACGCTATGATCAGAACGATCAGCACGAAGTTGAGCACTCTGTTTGTACGGCTCATCTGATCGTTGACATCATTCAGATTTTCTTCATAATCATCCAGCTGTGCGCGCATCTGCGTCGTTTCCTGGATCAGCTGCTGCTGTGTCTTTGTGTTGACAGGAACGTCCGCATACGTGCCTGTTTCCGCGCCATCCAGGAAATCAGGCAGTTCCATGGAATCGTCATCCGCACTGATCAGACTCTGTACCTGTGCAGCAATATCAGCTTTTGTCATGGTAACGCCGCCGATCGTTGTACCGCCGACAGTGTCCATCTTTGTTGTTTCACGTTTTTTCAGAGTTTCAGGCTTTTCAAACAGGTAATCATCACCAAGGTCAAGATCGGATGATGTATCTGCTTTGACAAACGGAATATCTACATCCTGCTGTGTATTCACCTGGCTGATCGGTGCTGTCTGCTGCTTCGGCTTGGATACAGGGCCCATCGGTCTGACCATGGAATCCTGTTCCATAGCCTTGCGCTGTGATCCTTTGACAGATGTAAACGCATCATCGGAATAAGGACGGCGTGAAGACATATTATCGCCCTTCAGAGACTTCAGGACATTCAGTTCCGTATCCTGTGTCAATGCATTTCCCTGGTCGATATTGTACTGCTTCACTTCACGGATATACTCATTCATATAGTCGTTGTCCAGAAGATTGGAAGTATCATTCTCATTTCTTCCGTGCAGTACATGATCATTCAGATCGACCTGATCACGGTACTGTCTGGCACCGGCAGAAGCCCTGGGTGCTTCAAAAGCAGGCTGCGCAGGTTTGCGTGCCGGTTCAGGCTGTGTATAAGCCGCATCATTTTTCGCATGAGCAGGATCATAGTTCCTGGAACCTGTATATTCCATCGGAGCTTCGAAATTAACAGGATCCATCCTGTTCAGCCTCTGCTGAAATACAGAAAGGTCTTCCGTAGATAATGTATCATCTACATCATTCTGCATATGATTTCTAAGTTCTTCATATTTCTTTGTACGTGAATACTCCATAGACAAAAAACTCCTTTAACGCACTAAGTTCCATAAAATTATAACATAATCAGACAGCAATCATGCGACTGATTAAAAAAGCCTGCAGTCATGCAGGCATTTTCGATCATCTGTGGAGCACGGGAGATACTCTTTTGTAGATCAATGCGGTGATCACCGAGATCATGATCCCCTTCAGGAGATTGAACGGCGTAACGCATGCGATCACGAATATCAGTTTGTTTGTTACAAACGGGAAGATCTGTCCGCCCATCTCAACGATCGTATCGATCGGCAGATGATAGAAGAAGCTGTATGCCGGCAGCAGGACAAAATAGTTCAGCAGCACACCGACTAAGGACATTGTCACCGATCCGATGACCATGCCCTTGACCGCACTGTTCTTTGTTTTATTAGCGCCATAGATCAGTGCAGCAGGAACAGACAGTGAAATACCGATCAGGAAGTTTGCCATTTCTCCGACATATGCGGTGGATGTCCCCTGGAACAGAAGATTCAGAACGATCTTCAGAGCTTCGATCCCGACAGCAGCCATCGGACCCAGCGCAAAGCCGCCCAGCAGTACGGGAAGCTCACTGAAGTCCATCTTGTAGAAAGGCGGAGCAATAAACGGGATCGGGAATTCGATCATCATCAGCACAAATGCAATTGCGCCGAGAATCGCGATCTTGGTCAAAACATGGATGTTGGAACGTTCTGCAGTTGAAGTTGTCATAGGTTTTCCTCCATTACCTCAAAAAAAGAGGTTTAATGATAAAAACCTCGGGGAAAAATACATGCAAAGAATAAAATACTCTTCCATCCAGACTTTACTGTCGCCACCGTAATTTCAACGGTTCGTTCTGCCGCAGCAGTTCGCGGGGTATACCGCCGGTCGGGAATCACACCCAGCCCTGAGTTTTATCATCTGTAATATAGCACTCAAAAAAGAAAATGGGAACAGATATGCTCTGTTCCCGATCATTTATTTTCCTGAGATAACTGAATAGATCTTGATCAGATCTCCGCCGAAATACTTCAGGCCGGCATATCCGAGCAGTGCCAGCACACAGAAGAACAGCAGTGATGCGATGAGTGCAGGTACCTTTCTGCATTCCGTCGCGATCTCCAGTGCTTTGACTCTCACCAGCAGCTCATATCCTGCAGCCACAGCTGTTACGGCAGCACCTGCTGCAGTATTGACAAACATCAGTGCCCCGCCTGCCATGAACAACAGCGGGCTGAAGTCTGCTTCCAGCATGACTGTCATGATCTTTCCGGCTCCGGCCTTCCGGCTTCCCCGGCAGATCAGTTTCGCCGGGATCAGGGCAAGCAGTTCCGCAGCGATACAGATCACCACGATCCTGAACCAGAGCCATGAAGCGTCCGTAAACACCATTCTCGCGTAGCTGAACGCGTCTTTATTCAGAATATCTGCAACATATGCAACATACATCACACAGCTCAGGCCCCATTTCAGCAGCAGTCCCCAAAGAATGGACAACGTGCTTCTGGGTGTCATTTCCGTAACATTTGCCATGCAGCCGTTGGGATCAGTGATCCTCTTGAGCAGCGGATTCCGCTTGTACTTCAGTTCTTCAAATGAAACAGAAGGCTCGGGGATCGGTTCGGAAGCTTCCGCTTCGATCGATGACAGAGAGATGCTTCTGGTACGTTCAGCATCACCTTCCGCAGGCTGTTCCGGCGTCAGTTCTGACAGGAACGGTATCACTTCCGCCTGCTGTTCCCGATCTCTCGGATTGACAAAAGGAATCACTTCCGGTTCCGCATGCTTTGTATCCGCAGGTGTTATGACTTCCGGTTCTTCATGAACCTCTTCCGGTATTTCTTCCTCAGGCTTCTGAGCAGGAAGCGGTTTTTCCTCAATAATGCCCCGCTCACGCTTGCTGACATACTTTTCCTTTTTCTTGGACTTTTTCTTTTTTCTGCGGTTCTGCTCAGCAATACGCTTTTTGCGCGGTCCGGGATCCTCTTCTTCACTTCCTTCCGGAACACTGCGTTCACCAGTTTCTTCAACAGGTGTTTCCTCTTCCGCAAACGGTATCTCTTCTTTTTCCTGTTCTTTCAGGAATGCCTGGAATTCAGGCGTGTCATATCGGGAAGGAAGTTCTTCACTTTCCGGCTGTTCTGTTTCAGTTTCGGATGTTTCCTCCGGCAAAGTCCGTTCACTGACTTCTTCTGCAGGAGCCTCATCATCAGCGTTTTCCGGCTGTTCTTTCAGGAACGCCTGGTATTCGGGTGTTTCATATCTGGAAGGAAGCTCATTGTTCTCTTCAGAAACACTCCGTTCAGCTTCTTCAGCCGGTGCAGGTTCTTCATCAGATGTCTCCTCACCTGCTGTCTCTTCGGCAGCCGGCTGTTCCGTGATTTCTTCTGTTCTGATTTCTTCAGAAGGTTCTTCTGCAGGAACTGCTGGTTCGCTGCTGTTATCTGCAGCTGCCTCTTCCCTGTCAGCTTCAGCAGGATAATCCTCTGCAGCTTGTTCTTCAGCAGAATTCACTTCTTCCTGCTGAGTTTCTTCTATCACTGCA
>CAMOPG010000099.1:0-9463 GCA_946622165.1 uncultured Erysipelotrichaceae bacterium | reverse complement strand
TAAAAAAGCAGGAGCACACAGCTTCTGCTTGTTCATTTCTTCTTTCTGGATATCAGACCGGTTCCTTTGTAGCTGTTCTGGATCACCCTTGTTTCACTCTTTTCTGCCATCAGTTTCTTCAGAAGCCTGTTAGCCTTTGATACCTGATAGCTTTGCGCAACATGGATGTCCCCGCTCTGAAGTGAAACAGATATCTCATAACTGGAATCTTTGTTGACAGTCCACTTATACACCTGCTCAGGTGTATAGCGGATCCCTGCTGAAGCATCAGCAGGGTCAAGGAAAATAACCGCATCATCATATACATCCATAACAGGATGATCTGTGACATAGAACTGGATAAATCCTGCGCCTGCCAGACAGATCAGCGCCATGATGATGCCGAACAGATGACCGATCAGCAGAAACAGCGCAGCAGCGATGCACAAAATATAAACTGAACTGACAGGTTTGTAGCCGACTCTTCCCAAAAGCGTCCCTGTTTCATTCAATTCATTCAGATCCTTAAAATCATATCCGCGTCTGTTTTTTTTCTGACTCATATACACATCCTCAAATCACGTCCCAATTATAGCAAATACATGGTTTTCTGTACCCTGTACTCACTGTCATAATACAACTTGATCATAGTCAGTATTCTGAATATCAATTACTGAACGTTTCTCCTATAATGACAATAGAGGAGATATTTTTATTATGAAAATACAGGAAGTTATAGACGCTGTAAAAGCCTACAGCAAGGGTGAAACCAGAGGCAGAAAGATCGATGACACCACTACAAGAGATAAAGTCCTTTACGGAAATACCGATGTTGAATGCACAGGCATCGTCACGACATGCTTTGCCAGCACTAAAGTCATCCGGGAAGCTCATAAGCTTGGCTGCAATCTGATCATTCCTCATGAAGCTCTGTTCTGGAATCACGGTGATCACCAGGACTGGCTGCAGGATAACCGCACCTATCAGGCAAAAAAGGCACTGCTGGACGAATACGGCATTACCGTCTGGAGAGATCATGACTATATTCATTCCGGTGTTCCCGTCCATATCCGCCAGTATGTAGACGGTATCTTCTACGGATTCGCAAAAGAGCTCGGATGGGATCAGCAGATCATCTGCGATCCTGTAAGGCCTATGGATTACGCATTTGATGGTGTTCCTGCAAAGCTGATCGCCAAGGAACTGATTGAAAAACTGCATCTCAACGGAACAAGGATCGTCGGTGATCCCGAAACGCTTGTTCATAAGCTTCGTATCGTCGGACATATTGACGGCAGAGCAGACAATGATGTACTGGCTGCCTTTGAAACAGAAGATTTCGACTGTGCGATCACCCTTGAATGCACAGACTATACATTCAATGAATACATCCGTGACAGCGCTGAACTGGGAATTCCCAAAGCACTCATCCTGCTCGGCCACTTCAATACAGAAGAGCCCGGCATGAAGTTCATGGCTGAAACATGGCTGCCCAAAGTTGTCGGAGATCTTCCGGTACACTTTGTACAGTCCGGTGACGGCTTCCAGTATATTCACTGATCCGATATGCAAACCTGTATGGCGCAGCCTGCAGGTTTTTTTCTGCCTCAGTACGCAAACAGTATATCAATGGCATTATGCATGCGGTATGTGTTTCGATCCTCTCAACAGACAATTGACAAGGATTACCGCTATGAGAATCGGATTGGTATCTTACAGATGTGAAAACCGGAATATTTCATTTAATATGGATCAGATCGAGCTTGCAATGAAACGTGCTTCAGGCAAAGCGGATGTTCTTTGCTTTTCAGAAGCGTTTCTGCAGGGCTTCGATTCGCTGGATGAGTATGCAGTGCAGGCCGCATCTGTTTCAGACAATGTCTTCATGATCAATCCGATCTGCAGGGATCCGGTAAATCACGGAGGATCGTTCTTCTTTCAAAAAGGTCATGTCACAGCAAGGATTCCATTTGATGAAGAAGGAATTCTGATCGTTGAGATCCCATAACATCTGAACCAAAACAGGAATGATCAATGTCACTCCTGTTTTTCTCTGATTTGGTTCCTATGACTTTACAGTATGCTGGCTTTACTGCAAAAGGATCAGCGCGATCTGATGTTCTTCCGCAAAAACAACAGAAAGGACTCCGGTGATCGACATCAGCAGCATCCATTTCTGCAGTTTCTGCATATTTACAGGAACATCTGTCTGAAATTTCAGATTGATCCTGCTGCTCCCGTTCAGCCGTGCCTTGATCACCGCAGATGAAAACTGGAGGAATGAAGCGGCAGTCAGATGATAGTGCTCAAAATAATCTTCCGCCTGCGTACATGCAGGATATGCGGAATGATCCCATACATGGTCTTTGGAAAACAGCTCATCATTCCTGCAGAACAGAACATGGGCCGGGTACCCGGCTGATTCACAGATCTTAAGATCTGCCGTCATATCGGCATGATACCAGTGTCCGTTCAGTCTGATCAGATTCCATGCATGCCCTTCTTCACTTACCTGTCCCTGGATCAGGATGCAGTCGATCCCGCAGCATCCGCAGAGGTACTGGTACATTTTCGAAATACCGTCACAGACTGCCTTTCCTTCTGTCAGGAAGCCTTTGATCGTATGTTCCAAGATCCCGTCGATAAACCCGTAACGGATCATTGAGCCCAGCGTATCATAAATCACTGCTGCCTTATCCCAGTCATCCATATCCTTGTTCACAACGGACCTGAACAATTCCCCGATCTGTTCCAGTTTCTTTGCAGCAGAGCGGTCATATTCCGTGTAGGTCATGCGGAAATATTTTTTCAGGAACAGATCCACATACTGAAAACTCCGGAAATCAACATCCATCAATTCCGGATGATCTGCGATAACGCCCTGCATCAGATCAGCGGGAGCCAGCTTTGTATACGGTATATCGATCACATTCTGACGCTCTCTCAGTCCGTTCAGCAGCTGATCATATACTTTCTGATCCTGCAGGCAAAGTCTGTTCCTGTAATACGTATAAGTCATGTTTTTATATTACTGAGTTTCAGAATAACAGTCCATATAATCAAGGTTTAAGATATTTCACATCGTTCTGTTATGATTACAATATTCAGGGGGAAGGACATTGATATGAAACTGCCTAAACTGATTGCTGCGGATATTGACGGCACACTGGTCAATGATGACGGAGAAATGATGGAACTGACCCGCAGCGCACTGAAAATACTGCATAAGCATGGCATTCTTCTGGGAATTGCCAGCGGCCGTGCGTATGATGCGGTAATCAAAGAAAAACTGAAGAACTGGGATTTTGAAGACCCGGGAATTGATATGATGATAGGCCTCAACGGCGGACAGATCTTTGACAGAAGCTCCAGCAGGATCCATCAGTTCAATGAGCTCCAGCCTGAAACGATCAAGGAGATCATCCTGATGATGGAACCGCTGGATCTGAACCCGTTTCTTTACAGAAACGGAAAACAGTTTGTCAAAAGAATCGATGAGAATGTCCTGGCATCATCTGCCAGAAATCATCAGGCCGTGATCGCTGCAGATGATATTTCTCAAATGTGGGCAGGGCAGTGTCCCAAAATCATGTTCCGTATTCCCGCCGACCGTATGCCGGAGGCAGAGAAATGGGCCTATGCCCATCAGTCACCTGCATGGAAAGCATTCAGAACACAGACGACCATGCTGGAATTCTGCGACCCGCAGATCAACAAAGGATTCGGACTGAAGGAATATGAAAAACTGTATGGAATTCATGCAGAAGACGTAATGGCTTTCGGAGATATGCCGAACGACAACGAGCTGCTTGAAACCGCAGGCTGGGGTGTATGCCTGAAAAACGGAGCAGAAGATACCAAAGCATGCGCCGATGCCGTAACCGAATATACAAACAACGAAGATGGAATGGGTCATTACCTCTATGACCACGTACTGCCTCTTCTGGAGGAATTATGAAACTGAACGGAAGAACCTGTTATTTTGCCGGAGCCACGGGGAATATCGGCCGCGGGGCAGTCAAGGCACTTGCATCACATGGCATGAATGTCATCATGGCAACACACGACCCTGAGCGGGCATCCGATATCATCAGTGCTTGTGCGGGGATGGAAGGAACCGTAACTGCAGTGTCCAATCAGCTGCCATTGGAGGAAGTGCTTCAGCAGGCTGCAGAACGTTTCGGTTCTGTCGATGTATATATCAATACGACCGGTTCATTGAGCGTGCCGAAACCATTCGGTGAGTTCTCAGAAGAAGAAACCATGAAGAAGCTCTCTCACCATATTGCCGGTCCGCTTCTGGAACTGCAGACATTTCTGCCTTACCTGAAACAAAGCCGGCATCCCAGGATCATTCTGTGTTCCTCTGCCGGCGCATCTTCGGGAATACTGCAGGAGAACATGCTGGACTCCATTGCCAGAGGCGGCGTGATATCCATGACATACTGCCTTGCAAGGGAATTGATGCAGTATGGCATCACTGTAAACTGTATTGCACGAAGCGGCATGGTCAATGATCATGATGATCATTCCCCTGCAACGCTGGACGCTTCTGTCATCCTGCCTGAGATCCCCATGAAGCGCAATGGAACGCCTGAAGAATTCGGCGCTCTGGCAGCGTATCTTGCTTCTGAGGAATCAGCCTTTATAACCGGTCAGGTCTTCCATCTTGACGGCGGCCTCACCATCGGCAAATAAGCATGCATGTTTTTGGAATATTCTGAAACCGCTATCATTTCAATCTTAGTCAAAACACCTCATTAATGGCTTCAAATCCGCATATAAGATTGAAAATAACGCTTTATAAAACAGTATTATTTTCATCCGCTGTTATTTTGTTATATTTTTTCGTAATATAAACTCTTTTATTTGCAGTGTGAATGTATATAATAACTGCATTGGAGGTAGGTATGCTGAGGATTGCTATTTGCTGCGGTGAAGGCTTCGCATCAGGGTTTCTCGCAAAAAGACTGGATGCACAGACAGCGAAACTGGGATTAAAAGACAAGTGTTCCTTTATTTTCATTCCGTTCGTCCAACTTTACGACCGCCAGAATGAAGTAGATATAGCTTTCTTGATGGCGCATGTTGAAGCAGCAGCGAAAGCCGACAAGAGAGAGTATTCAATACCCTTGTATGTCATGCCTTACAAGGTAGCTGCCGCTACACCGCCGAATGTATATTTTGAAGACGCTGAAGATCTGATGGCAATGGCAAACGGAAAAGGCGGTTTGATCTGCTTCCCGGGTGAAGAAATGTCAGCCATCGTCAACCGGAATAAGTCTCATCGGTCCACTGTGAAACGATAAGATGCTTCGGCATCTTTTTTCTTGCGGTTTATTCTTTATCCTCACTTGATTTGTCAAAAGAAATCGTGTTCTTTCTTTCAATCATCTCCTTTTTTTTGTATGATTTTGATAGGAGGATCAAATCATATGATCTATGTTACAGGTGATATTCACGGCTATAGCGGTGATATCAAAAAGCTGACAGCGAAGAATGTAACCAGTAAGCTCACAAAGAATGATTACCTTATAATTTGCGGTGATTTCGGACTGATCTGGGATACAAAGCATGAAACGATGAAGGAAAAAATGTGGATCAAATGGCTGCAGGACCAGGCATGGACAACTCTGTTTGTCGACGGAAACCATGAATGCTTCCCGAGACTGTATACCTACCCCGAAAAAGACTGGAACGGCGGCAAAGTCCACGAGATCAGAAGCAAGATTCTTCATCTTGAGCGCGGTTATGTGTTCGAACTGGAGGGAAAGAAGATTTTCACTTTAGGCGGAGCAACTTCTCATGACAGAGGCCCGGCAACCGGTGATACGGCAAGTGTCGGTAAATACTGGTGGCCTGAAGAACTGCCGAATGAAGCGGAATTTGCAAGAGCCACTGCTTCTCTTGATGCATGCGGAAGAAAGGTCGACTATATCATTTCCCACTGCCTTCCTACAAAGCTTCAGGATGTCATTTCAAACAACGAGTACTTCAACGATGCATTAACTGATTATCTGCAGACGCTTGTCGACACAGTTGAGTACGACCACTGGTACTGCGGTCATTATCATGTAGACCGTTCAATGACCGATAAGATCACAGTCCTGTTCAACAGTGTGCTTGAGATCGGAACAAGACTGCAGGAAGTCACCCGTGAACTGGGCGTGCCGATTTATAAAAAAGGCAAGACTGTCCGATTCATGTACAACGGCAGTGAAGAAACAGGTCAGATCGTCAGAGTTATGCCATGGGGCAATCCTGCGAAAAAGGGAGAACCTTGCTATAACATTCAGTTCCTGAATTCAGCAAAACAGGCCTTGATGGTCAAAGAATCCGACATCATTGACGTTGCTTAACAGACAAATTCTTTCATCAAAACAGCCAGGCTCAAAACCTGGCTTTTTATTGTTCCGCAAAAAAATGAGGATCCGGTGACCCTCATTCCTTTGTTGACTTAATGAAGCTTTTTACCGCACTGCGGGCAGAACACTTCATCTCCATCGAGTTCAGCACCGCATTCCGGGCAGTATACTTTTTCTTTTTCCAGTTTCTCACCGCAGTTCTTGCAGAAGATCGAACCGATCCTGTTTTCAGATCCGCAATGCGGGCAGATGACGACTGCAGGTGCGCTCTTTGTTGTTTCCGGTGTCTCGGGAGTCAGCGGTGTATCTGATACCGGTACTGTATGCAGGTATTCTTCAATAAATGCGAAAATATCTGCCGGCAGTGTCATGGAACGGAGAGCGCCGATTCCTGTTGTGATCAGCAGCGGCTGGAAGAAAATTCCCAGCAGCGCTGTTCCTGCTTTTTCAGCCCACTTTTCCGTTGTGATGTCTACTGTCAGACGGCCGTCTTTCTGCTCGAGCGTTACAGAAACTGCCGCATCCATGCCAAGGTATTTTGTCCATTCAGCAGACACGTCGCCTTTGCACTGAACCATATAACCGTTTCTGGTTCTCATTGTCTGTGTGATCATATTCTTTTTTCTGTCCAGGTATTCCTGCAGTGCATATGCAACAGACTGAGCAGATTCTTCTATGTCTAAAATGTAAGTTCTTGATAATTCGTTGTTGAGTTCCATACAATGATTCTCCTCCTTTACGCAACTTAACTATATCATATTTTGACCGCTGGTCAAATCAACTGTTCTGCATCCGGGTGTGATCTTAATGATTTGCTGAAGGATCTTCTGAAAACAGTTTCCTGCCCGGGATCATGATCAGCAGGCAGGCTGCAGCCGCCGCAAAGAATACGCCTGCCACAGGCAGACTGACTGTTTCTCCGTATTCGTTGATATATGTTCCTGCATCTGACATGTGAATGATCAGATCTCCGATATTCGGACCGATGATCATCGGAATGAGCACATATGCCAGCAGTCGGATGCCCTGGAACATTCCGACATGTTCCAAAGGGGTATGATCGCGGATCGTTGACATGAGTATGATCGAGATCATGACAAAGCCGCCCATCATCACAGAGCCTATGATCGTAAACAGTACCGGACTCTTGACAATGCCTGCAAGCAGAAGTCCGGCAGAATAAACTGCTGTGGAAAGATACAGCATTTTCCGCCTTCCCATGAGATCGACCTTCCCTCCCAGCACGATGGCAAAGACGCTTGCTGAAAGAACAACGATCGCCATCACGAGAGAGTATGTCATTGTGTCAAATCCCAATGTTTTATTCAGGTAGATAAACAGATACGGCATAAAGATCTGTGTCGCTGTATTGTAAAGGCACAATGCGGCCAGTGCAGTATAAAACAATGGATTCTGCCGGATGACAGACGGGCGGAATCCGTAAGCCAGCGAACTCAGGAACGGTTCATTCTCAGCCTGTACAGTTTCCGTTTCTTCAACAAAGAACAATCCTGCGATCCCGCACATGATTACCAGAATGCCGACCGCAATAAAGTAAACAGGCCAGCCTGTCTGCTCAATAATGATATTCGAAGCTCCCACCACTATCAGCATGCTCAGCAGCGGGAATGCATTCAGTACCCCTTCCACTTTTGTCCTGTTTGTTTCATCAGTGCTTTCCGTTACCCAGGAATTAAACGAAGCATCATTGGCTGTCGATCCGAAGAACGTCATAATACAGTCCATTATGATCACAAGCAGTGCCGCAGCAGATACTGCCTTTTCTGCAGATACGAACTTTGACACGTTGTCTCTTGAGATCCATGCGAATGCCATGACAGAAAGGCCCCACAAAATATAGCCTGCACACAGAAACAGTTTCCTGTGTCTCAGCCTGTCGGATATTGTCCCCATCACCAGTGTTGTTATGGTTGCCACACCTGCCGACCAGGCAACCATACGGGCAATATCTGTTGTAGTTCCGCCAATATAGTTGAACAGAAAGAGATTAAATTCATTATTTTCAATTGCCCAGGCGATCTGTCCGATCAGTCCGAATATGATGATCGTCGCCCAGCTTTTCCGTGACAGAGGTTTCATATACACGTCATTCCCTTTGCAGGCCGAATTCTTTCACAAGCTGTTCATAGCGGACCTTTTCCTTATCCTTGACCGCTTTGGACGGATCGTTGAAACAGTGGTGCATGACGTCCGCATCCTTCAGCACTTCATCATACGGCTGATCAGTCACGCCTTTGTCATCATGATGATAGATCATCGAACAGATCAGCTCTGTTTCTTCCGGATCAGTTTCTCCCAGTTCCTTCAGAAACGTCCGGGCAAGTTCCGCCCCTTTATGGGCATGATCATCATAGGATCCTGTAAGATATGCATTCATATCGTGCATCATTGCGGCCATTGCCGGAAGTTCAGGATCCATGCCGCGCCGTTCTGCGATCAGCACAGCTGCCATGGATACGCCGTATAAATGATTGACTGCTGAGATACGTTTTTCATCGTCTTCAAGTTCCAGAAGTTCGCGGTCAATGATCGCTCTGAGGTCTTTTAATCTGCTCATATCATGATCCTTCTTTCTGTTTTTATTATAGTATGCCGGGATCGGTTTGTTCTCCTGTCAAAAAAATCCATCCTCTTGTTTGAAGGATGGATCATCTGTTAAACCTTGATGCGCTTCCATGAACCTCTTGCATAGAAATACATGATGAGCAGTGTTCTGACGACCTGGTCCAGCGCGATCGCAGCCCATGCACCGATCAGTCCCCACTGCAGGATCTTGATGAACAGTTCGCCGGCAAGCGGTCTGAGGATCAGGACACAGACCAGAGTTACAACAGCAGTTGCCTTAGTAGCACCGGCACCTCTGAGTGAACCGGACAGAATGAACTGCGGTGTCTGGATCGGCTGCAGAACACCGAGTATTGCCATAACAGGGATCGAAGCTGTGATGACTGCTTCCGTATCACTGTAAAGCGCGACGATGTTCTTTCCGAAGAATCCGAACAGCGCCCCAAGGAACAGTGAGATCACAAGGCCAAGATATGTGCATCTTCTTGAATAGTGCTCTGCCATATCCGTCCTGAGTTTGCCAAGAGACTGGC
>CAMOPG010000098.1:0-9604 GCA_946622165.1 uncultured Erysipelotrichaceae bacterium | reverse complement strand
AGGCTTTGGAAAGAAAAAATCAGAGCCTGGCGATCAATATTGACGTACTCGCCGCAAAACAGGGCTATACATTTGCGGCAAGACCTCTGATGGAGGACAACAATACGCTTGGCCTGCTGTTTGACCTGTCCCAGACACGCGGACTCTCATGGCGCCAGAAGACAGGGATCACAAAACGACTGATCGGCAGGCTGCACAATAAAGGAAAGGCAGCGAAGGTACTGCTGTACCGGGATTTCCCCGGCAAAGCCGTTCTGCAGAAGCTCTACCGCAGGATTCGCGACCGCTGATCCATGCTATACTTTTAACAGATAAGGGATGATGCATTCAGTGAAAACAGCATTTGTAAATACAGTCTCAGGATACGGAAGCACGGGCAGGCTGATCGATCAGCTGTCCCGTATGGACGGTATCCAGGGGAAGATCTATTACGGAAGAAAAAAGAATCTGTCAGACATGGATTCCTATCGTATGACAGACTTTTTTGGTAATGTGAATCAGGCGCTTCAGACATTCCTGTTTGATAAACATGCTTTCTGCAACCGCAAGGAAACAGAACGCATGATCGAAGACCTCAAACAGTTCGCGCCTGATCTGATCCACCTGCATAACCTGCACGGCTACTATCTGGACGCTGAGGTGCTGTTTGAATACCTGCAGAGCGTTGACACGCCGGTCATATGGACACTGCATGACTGCTGGTCATTTACCGGTCATTGTTCGCACTATGAGGCAATCGGCTGTGATCAGTGGAAGACGCTGTGTCACGATTGTCCGCAGCTGGATCAGTATCCCATCACATTCAACGGGAAACATGTAGCGGAAAACTATGAACGGAAAAAGAAACTGTTCACCTCATTGGGGGACAGGCTTCATATCGCAGTGCCTTCACAATGGCTGGCAGATCAGGTTCGGGAATCATTCCTTGGAAATACGGACTGCACCGTTGTGGCCAACGGCATCAGTCTTGATACATTTCAGCCAAGACCTTCCGAATTCAAAAAGAAACATCACATTGAGAACCGGTTCCTTGTCACCGCATGCGCCAGCATCTGGACAAAGAAAAAAGGTCTGGATCAGCTGGTCGAACTGGCAAAGATGATGCCTGAGCGTTCCGTGCTATGCGTGATCGGCGTGACAAAGTCACAGATCCGCATGTTCCCGAAAACAGCCATTTGCATTGAACGCACTGACAACGCCATGCAGCTGGCGGAGATCTACACGGCATCGGATGTATTTGTCAATCCGACGCTGGAAGAGACATTCTCTCTGGTCAATGTGGAATCACAGGCATGCGGATGTCCCGTGATCACGTACCGTTCCGGGGGAAGCGTCGAGATGATCACGGAAAAAACAGGCGTGATCGTCAATAAGAACGATCTGGCAGGCATGCGTGATACGATCGGAAGAATGGCGTCAGGAGAACTCGTATTTTCCGCGGAAGACTGCATTGAAAACGCTTCGCATTATGCGCTGGCAAATATGTATGACGGATATCTGAAGCTCTATCACAGAGTATTGGGGGACGCAGAATGAAACGATTGAAAGTATGCTGGATCAGCAATATTCCTTCTCCGTATAAGACTGCAGTCATGAACCTGGTCGGTACAGAGACGGACCTGATCGCGCTGTATGAAAAACATGGTGAATCAGACCGTGAAGACAGCTGGTACGACCGTTCGTTCCATTCATTTACCGGGATCTATCTGACGAAACGGAATGCAAAGCGCATCATCAAAGACCAGGCAGAGCAGTGTGACTGTCTGATCAATTCGGACTATTCCAATCCGTATGCAATGTATGCTGTGGAATGTTTCCGCAGACAGAAGAAAACAGTATTCATGCAGGCAGACGGAGGTCTTGCCGTGCCAAGAGGTCCTGTTGACTTTGTGATCTCGCAGGTCATGAAACGCTGCGACAGATACATCAGCCCGGGCAGTGAGACGGATAAATACTATGCGTATTATCACATTCCGCAGGACAGGATCAGCCATTACCGCTTTGCCTGCATGAGCGCGGAAGAGATCAGACGCGCAGGCATGATGCGTGAACAGAAGGAACAGTACCGCAAGAAGCTTGGCTTTTCAAATCAGTATGTCCTGCTGTCAGTCGGACAGCAGATCCCGCGCAAAGGATATGACATCCTGGTGCAGGCAATGAACGGGATCACAGAGGATATCGGCGTTTATATCGTAGGCGGAGAACCGGAAGAACATGTTCTGCAGTATGTGAAGGACAATCACCTGGACAATATCCGGTTTATCCCGTTCCTGAACAAGGAACAGCTGGCAGAGTATTATGCGGCAGCAGACTGCTTCGTGCTTCCGACCAGATATGATATCTGGGGTCTTGTGATCAACGAAGCCATGGCGTATGGTCTGCCGGTCATATCGACTGACCGCTGTGTGGCTGCCGTACAGTTCAATGAGCAGTGCGGCAACGCCCTGATCGTACCGGCAGAGGATGTGACAAGTCTCAGAGAAGCGATCAAGGAACTGTATCATGACAGGGAGCGTTCAGAAAAACTGTCTGCCGCATCATTGGCGGGTATTCAGGACTGGAGCCTTGAAAACATGAAAGATGATCTGATTAAGATACTTTACGACCATGTTCGTACAGTATAATGATTCAAATGACCGGAGGGGAATATGAGAAAACTGAAAGTGATGACGATTCTCGGCACCAGACCCGAGATCATCCGTTTGAGCGAAGTGATCAAAGCATGCGACAGGTATTTTGATCATGTGCTGGTCCATACCGGACAGAATTACGATCCCAGACTGAATGATATCTTCTTCAAGGACCTGGATCTGAGACAGCCTGACTATTATCTGGAATGCGTCGGGAAAAACCTCGGAGAGACCATGGGCAATATCCTTGCGAAATCATATGATGTGCTTCTGAAGGAACAGCCGGATGCTGTGCTGGTGCTGGGCGACACAAACAGTGCACTTGCGGCGATCTGTGCGAAACGCCTGAAGATGCCAATCTTCCATATGGAAGCGGGCAACAGGTGCTGGGATTGGAATGTGTCGGAAATGATCAACCGCAAAGTGGTGGATGCGATCTCCGATATCAACCTGCCTTATACAGAGAACAGCAGAAGGTATCTGCTGTCTGAAGGCATTGACGGGAAAACAGTCTTTGTGACAGGTTCCCCGATGACAGAAGTGATCCATAAGCACATGGACCAGATCCTTGCCAGCAATGTCCTGGAGGAACTGGGACTTGAGAAGGGCAGATACATTCTGGTCAGCGCGCACCGTGAGGAGAACATTGACCTGGAGGACAACTTCATGTCCCTGATGACAGCGATCAATGATGTCGCGGAAACATATCAGATGCCTGTGATCTATTCCACGCATCCCCGCAGCAGAAAATGGATCGAACAGAGAAACTTCAAGTTCCATCCGCTGGTCCGCAATCTGCAGCCCTTCGGTTTCTTTGACTACAACCATCTGCAGATGAACAGCTACTGCGTGCTCTCTGATTCCGGAACGCTTTCCGAAGAGAGCGCGATCCTCGGCTTCTACGGGGTGCTGATCCGTACAAGCACGGAACGTCCGGAAGCTCTGGATGCCGGATCCGTGATTCTGGGCGGAATTACCACGGAATCGATCGAGCAGGCACTGGAAATGTCAGCCGCTATGCGCGACAACAATGAGTTCAAAGCGCTCCCGCGTGATTATGAATATGAGAATGTTGCCCTCAAGGTCGTGAAACTGATACAGAGTTATACGGATGTAGTCAACCGTACCGTATGGCTGAAGAAATAAACGGAGAATCATATGGAAGGATTGACTTATTATATTCAGAACTGGGATACGAATATGGTATCCATGGGGGCTGTCCTCTGCCTGATCCTGGTCGTTTCAGGATACTTTTACGGCAAGATCCTCCAGAACTTCATTGAGCCGCTGGAAAAGATCGATGCGACATTCCTGGGCATATTCCTGATCTTCGCGGTATTTGAGATCTTCACATTTGCCTGCGTATCGATGCAGCTGAGCACGAACCTCGCGTATTTCCTGACTGCGTTCCTGATCCTGGCTTCGCCATTATTGTGTCTATTGACATGGTCGAATGTCCTGCCGTCCTGGAACAACCTGTTCGGACTGCTGACAGGACTGGGCGTGTCATATGTCCTGTTCATGACCGCAAAGGATCTGAACACGAACAACATCTTCTTCGACAGCATCCATTATATGTCCGCCGTACTGGAAAGCAGCGTGCAGGATAAGTTCGCACATCTGAACTATTATGACGGTTCATTCATCTACGGTCTGGACCAGTTCCATGATTACGAAGGATTTGTCTATTTCTGGGGAATGCTGCTGCGGTGGGTGAACAACCTGACGAAGTTCAGGGAATCCCTGACACCGGTCTATATCTGGGGTGCATCATTCGTTTACTGGATGGCGTTAGGCAATCTGATCTGGAACAGCGTCACAGTCGTCTTCAAAAAATGGTGGAAGATCATCGGCATCGCTGCTGCGATCGTGATCCTGTCGCCGTATTATACGAACTACTGGAACACAACGCTTGCCTTCTTCGGCAACTCACTCAGAACAGTGATCATCGGCTTCGGCGTGCTGCTTGCCTTCCTGTATCTGCAGGAAGAACATGACGGCTCGGTATTCATTGCCAATATGATCGTTACCTATGCGGCACTGTTCACGAGCTCCTCGGGATTCTTCCTGGAGGCGTTCATTACAGCAGCTCTGTTCTTCTGCATGACATGGCTGAACGATGATAAACTCTCATCCTATGTCTGCTTTATCATTTCATGCCTGCCGCTCACGCATTTTGCGGCGATCATTATCCAGCCGTTCTCCATTGAATACTGGAAGGTACTGCTGATGGGCGTTGTCCCGATCCTGGTGCTGCTTGTGATCGCACTGCTGATCCGCAATCATCTGGATACATTCAACAAGATCATGCGATGGCTGCTGCCGGTCGCTTTTGTGGCTCTGGTTGTGCTGTCATTCCTCAACAGAAACGGTGAATTCCCTTATTCCTATTTCTTTGCCCAGAGGTCCAATATGGATATGTGCAATAACTTTACCGGAAACTATGAGGCAAGGGATCCGCTGAGAAACTATCTGCTTTACGGCATGCTGGCGCTGGTTCTGATCAGGCCGTCCAAGGAAATGGGATTCAAGCTCTTCCTGCTGATCCTGGCTGTGCTGTTCATCAACCCGCTGGTACAGCCTGCAATCTCGACATATGCGACATCCTATGTCTATTCCAGAGTATTCGATCTGGTCGTCAACCCGTTTACGATCACATTCCTGATCGGGAATATCATCAACATCCTCACCTTTGAGAACTACTGGTATATCGCGCTTGCCGGCATCCTGCCGATCGCAGGCATTGCCTATCTCTCCTATGACCTTGGCAGAGAAAATCTGGAAGTGCCGTACACAAACAATCTGATCTTCAAAGAGGACGGATTTGACTGGGAAACAAAGGTCGCACCGGATTCCTGGGAACTGTATGACTGGATCAACCGGAACATTCCGAGAAACAATGAAGAACGTCCGATCTTCCTGTCACAGGATATCGGTCTGAAGGGATATGTCGCGGACATCGGTCTGGCATTCTCTTCCAGTGACTACAGAGACGCACTGGCTGATGAAGCAAAGTTTGAGGAGCACCGCAAGATGCTCGGCATCCTGTATCCTGAGAAGCGCTACCGTGAAGATGAGATCAACGGTGAAGCAGGGGACTACGCAGATCTTTCCGATACACTGATCAAGTATGAAGCGGAATACCTGATCATCCGCAATACGATCGCTCTGTGGGATGAGAGAGGCTGGTACAACAAGTCCTATCAGACCGTGATCAACAGCGGTCAGGCGGAAGTGCTCTATGAGAACGAAACATGGGCACTGCTGAAGGTCAATCAGGACTGGGAGCCTGCTCCTGCGGAAACAACAGAAGAAACAACTGAAGAAACAAATTGACGATGCGAAGCCTGCTGGTTATCAGCGGGCTTTCTTCTGCTATAATGAATCGTGATGAAAATACAGGGGACATTTGAAAAAATAAGGGACAGGTTCTTTCATATGGCAAAAACAGGAAAAGGCAGGGCAATGATCGTCCTGTTTGTTCTGATGTTTGTGCTGAACTGTCTGGCTGTACAGACACAGGATGACCTGGGATATAAGATCAATAACGGTCTGTTTGATATACTGAACCGTGAATATATTCAGTACATGACGTGGACCGGCAGAACAACGGCGCATCTGATCGCCAGAAGCTTCCTGGCAATGCCGAAGTTCATTTTCAATATCTGCAATTCTCTTTGCTTTGTGCATCTCTGTGATCTGATGACAGCGCATGCGGTAGGAAAGAAAGAGAATGACAGCTGGCCGATCTTCTGCCTGGCTGCTTTGATGATCTTTTTATTCGCGCCGCTGTTCGGACAGACGTGTCTCTGGGAAACAGGATCATGCAACTATTTGTGGACAACGATGATCGTCATGCAGTTCCTGCTGAACTACAGACTGGCGGATGCAGGTGATGCACGTGAGCATTCATGGATCCTGATGTTCCTGGCAGGCATTCCTGCAGGATGGACCAATGAAAATACAGGCGGGGCACTGATCATGATGATCGTCTTCCTGATGTTCATGCAGTATCTGCAGAAGCGTATCAGACCATGGATGATCTCGGGACTGGCTGGTGCAATGCTTGGCTTTGTGATGCTGCTGATCGCACCCGGAAACAAAGTGCGTGCACAGGACTTCATCAGCACAAACGGCAAAGCCTATGATCTGATGCATGATTTTTACGGGATGCTGACGGTATTTGACGGCGGACAGATCTGGATCTGGGTTCTGCTGGCTGTTTCCATCGCATTCCTTCTGACACAGAAAAACAGTCTGAAGACTGTCAGAACTTCTTTGTTCTATGCACTGGCTGGTGCTGCGGCAGTCGGCGCCATCATTCTTTCGCCGGTTCCTGTTCTGTATGACAGGTCCATGTTCGGCGGGACTGTGATGCTGATCACGGCAGTGCTCGTTGCTGCTGCAGCGGCAGAACTGAATGAAAACAGCCGCAAGGCTGCTGCATCTGTCATGATGATCATGGTGTTATTCAGCGGCTTCCGTTATCTCAGAGCCTGCGCAGACCTGGCCTATACCAGATACCAGCACACCAACAGGGAAGCCTATACAGCAGAACAGCGGAGTCTTGGAAACCTGAATCCGACGCTCCCCATCATCTACGATGAATTCATGACGCCGTACAATCCGATGTACGGTCTGGGAGATATCGGTTTCTTCAGACTGCTCTGGACAAACAAGTATTATGCGGAAACGCATGGCCTGGAAAGCGTGCAGGCAACTGCGCTTGAGCGCTGGTCGCTGATCTATAAGAACGGTGATCCTGAACTGATGAACATTACGGAGATGTCGGATTATCTGGAAACTGCCATGAACAAGGGCTATACGCTGCTGATCAATTCCAGCTGGATCTCTTCTGATGTGTATGCGAATGAAGTCCATATGCTGGAAAACGTCGGCCTGCAGATCGTGCAGAAGGGAACGATCCATATTGCGGCAGTTTATGAAAACGGCAGGATCGTCAATAAAGCCGTTTCTCCGATGCCGGTCGATATTGAAGGCAATACTGCAGGCGGCTCATATTACTATATTTCATCCAATGACAATGTTTATTACAGCGACATTGTCGTAAACGGTGTTGAATATACAAATGATAATGAAGGCGTCACCATCGTTGCGCTGGATGAACAGCAGGGCAGGGTGGTCGATTCCATTACATTCTATCCGTGGAGCGATCAGGGCGGCATCCGCTATTATGTGGAGAAGTAGGGACAGTCTGTTATGAGCTATACCTCTGTTTATTACTATGCATTGATCGCCCTGACTGTCGGTCTTTACTATGCTCTGAAGAAGCAGTACAGATGGATCATCCTGCTGGTTTCCAGCATGGTCTTTTATGCGCTGATCATACAGAGTCCTTTCCAGATGGCATTGTTTGCGGCGGTGATCGTGATCAGCTGGTTCAGCGGAAAACTGATCGAACAGCACCCGGACCGCAGAACACTCTGGACAGGACTTGTTTTATCATTGCTGCCATTGCTGGCAGTGCGTCTGGACGCATGGCAGGTCATGTACCTGCACGGCTCAGCCAGACTGCTGGTACCTGCGGGCATCTCATTCTTCAGTCTGCAGGCAGCAGCTTATCTTGTTGATATTTACAAAGGAAAAATACAGGCTCAGAAAAACCTGCTGAAATACGCGCTCTTTATTGCCTGGTTCCCGCAGATCATTCAGGGACCGATCCCCCGTTATGAACAGCTGGCAGACCAGCTGAACGAAGGACATGAATATGATACGGACCGCTTCATGAAAGGGATCCAGCTCATTATATGGGGCTTCTTCCTGAAGTTCATGATCGCTGATAAGGCGGCTCCGTATGTCAATACAGTCTTCGCGGACTACAATGCATACCAGGGCTTCCCCGTACTGATGGCAGGCCTGCTCTACAGCCTGCAGATCTACGCAGACTTTCTGGCATGCACAACAATGTCACAGGGTGTTTCCGCATTGTTCGGCATCACGCTGGCAGATAACTTCAAGCACCCGTATCATTCCGCTTCCATTCAGGAGTTCTGGAGAAGATGGCATATTTCCCTGAGTTCCTGGCTGAGGGATTACGTATACATTCCTCTGGGCGGCAGCCGTAAGGGAACATTCAGGAGATACGTGAATCTTGTCATCGTATTCCTTGTGAGCGGTATCTGGCACGGTACAGGCCTGACATTTATTGCCTGGGGCCTCCTGCATGCCTTTTATCAGATCTTCGGAGCCTATACAAAAAATGCCCGTGATGCATTCTGGCAGAAGACAGGGATCAATGCAGGGGCAAGGCATATCATATCTGTCATCAGTACGCTGTTCCTTGTTATGACAGGATGGATCATCTTCCGTGCATCTTCCTTAAGAGCTGCACTGCGCATGATCCTGAACCTGTTTGTGGTCAATCCTTGGACACTGACAGACGGCACATTGCTGAGATGCGGGCTGGATACAGCAGACTGGACAGTCCTGCTGTTATCGTCAGCTGTTCTGTTTATGGCTGAACATATCCAGAAGAAGATCGTGATCCGTGACTGGTTCCAGAAACAGAATACAGCTGTACGCTGGACTGTCTATTTCCTGGCGATCTGGTGCATCTGGCTGCTGGGATCATACGGATACGGTTTTGACGCAAGTGACTTTATATACGGAGGCTTTTGATGAAACAGCATAGATCAGGAATCATCAGAAGTCTGGTATTTCTCTCACTTCTGATCGTATCGCTGCTCGGGATCAACCGTGTTACAAGACCGAAATACGATTATTCCAACAGCAGCTGGCCCACAACATCCACTTATGAACAATTCTATGACATGTCCAAAAACAGCATCGATGTGCTGTTCCTGGGAAGCAGCGTCATGGTCAACGCAGTATCACCGCAGCAGATCTACCGGACATACGGTATCCGGAGCTACAATCTCGGCAGCGAAAACCAGAGCCCGATCATCAGCTATTACTGGCTGAAGGAAGCACTCCGCTTCCAGTCACCTCAGGCA
>CAMOPG010000097.1:0-9692 GCA_946622165.1 uncultured Erysipelotrichaceae bacterium | reverse complement strand
GATATGCAGATACAACAGTAAAGGTGTCATGGACGCACCCGGGAGCTGCACAGCTTATGCTGTGCCAACCCGATGCTTGGCAATTCAATTGCCGAGTAGTTCACCGGCAGCGTAGCTTTCTGTCTGAGGCTGACTCATCCTGTCCCGGGAAGAAGAAATATTCACGATTGAGGCATGTTCATTGAAATACGGCAGAAACAGCTTTGTCAGATAAAACGGAGCAGCTGTTCCAACCGCAAGAGCGTTCATGAACTCCTCATAGGAACACTCCTGTATTCCCTTCATTTTCGGCAGGGCGTTGTTGACCAGGTAATCAATTGAGCCATGTTTCTGAATGACATATGACGCAAACGTCTCCAGTACGGCAGGATCACTGATGTCTCCGGCAAACCAGTCTCCTTCCCGGATGTCAATGATCTCCACGTTGGCGCCTTCTTTGGCGAACTGCTCGGCAATGCATTTTCCGATGCCCTGTGCTCCGCCTGTGATGACAGCTGTTTTTCCTTCAAACTCTTTCATACGGTCTGTCTCCTTCGTTTCCATCATAAACAATTCACATCCTTCTTTGCATCAAAATGAATATCTGTGTGCGTCATCGCATCATCTTTCTGTTTCCTTCTGCTACAATAAGCTCATGTGCGGACGTTATCTTTATTTTGACGGTCAGAATCAGACAGTAGAGAGCTGGATCGCTTCAGCCAGGAAACAGATGGATGAAGCATCGTTTTCCAGACTGTCTTTGTTTGAAGTCTTCCCTTCCCAGTCACTGCTTGCGATCACTGCGGACGCTTCCGGCAAAGCCGTTCTGACGCCGATGATCTGGGGCTATCCTGGTTCCGGCGGAAAGCTGATCATCAACGCAAGAAGCGAAACAGCTGAGCACAGCCGGTTCTTTGCAGGTTCATCCCGCTGCCTGATCGGTGTGTGCGGCTATTACGAATGGTCTCAGTCTCCCCGCAGAAAGTATTACTTTACTTCTTCAGAAACACCGGTATATCTGGCTGCCCTGTATAAACAGTTTGAAGACGGACTGCGCATGGTGATCCTGACAGAAGATGCTGTACTGGCACAGGCAGAGATCCATGACAGACAGCCTGTCATGTTTGATAAAGAACACTGTGCATTCTGGTGCAGGAACGGCGATTATCAGACAGCCCTCACCTATTCCATGCAGGAACGTCTCATACGCCCTGTATAAACAGGTGTCCCGTTATCCGCATCAATTCTGACAGATGAATAAAGCTCCCTGATCATTGATCAATATGACCGGGAGCTCTTTATATGTTTGTCTGCCTGGACAGTCTTCTGTCAGAACAGCGTGTTCTGGTTATGATGGGAAATGCCGAGATGACGATATGCCTTTTCCGTTGCGACACGTCCTCTGCTGGTGCGGTTGATGAATCCGATCTGGATCAGATACGGTTCATAAACATCTTCCAGTGTTGTTGTCTCTTCACTGATCGAATTTGCCAGGGCTTCCAGACCGACCGGTCCTCCTTTGAAGCGTTCGATCACGCCTCTGAGGTATCTCAGGTCAACCTCATCGAGTCCCAGAGAGTCTACCTGCAGACGGTCAAGCGAAGTTTCAGCGATCTCTTTTGAGATGACGCCGTTATTCAGTACCTGAGCAAAGTCCCTGATCCTTCTCAGAAGCCTGTTTGCGATACGGGGTGTACCGCGGGAACGTCTGGCGATCTCGATCACAGCATCATCATCGATCTGTGCCCCGAGCACGCGGGCAGTTCTGCGCACGATCTGCTGCAGCTGTTCGTTTGTGTAGTATTCCAGTTTGGACACGATGCCGAAGCGGTCTCTCAAAGGTGCGGAAAGATCTCCTGCCCTTGTGGTTGCGCCTACCAGCGTAAAGGGCGGCAGTTCCAGCCTGACGCTCCTGGCCCCGGAGCCTTCGCCTCCGATCATGACATCGATCACAAAGTCTTCCATCGCAGGATACAGCACTTCTTCAACGACCTTGGGAAGTCTGTGGATCTCATCGATAAACAGCACGTCACCCGGCTCAAGCACAGACAGCACAGCAGCCAGGTCGCCTGCCTTGGCAACACTCGGTCCGCTGACAGTTCTGACCTTCGTATGCATTTCATTTGCCAGGATATAGGAGAGCGTCGTCTTTCCAAGTCCCGGAGGACCGTAAAGCAGCACATGATCCAGTGCTTCATCTCTCTGCAGGGCTGCCTGGATGAAGATCTTCAGATTTTCTTTCAGCTTGTCCTGCCCGACATATTCATCCAGACGCTGGGGACGAAGCTGTTCCTCGTCTTCACCGGGAGCCAGTTCTCCTGTCAGTATACGTTCTTTATCACTCATTGTTCAGCCTCCAAGCTACTGTTTCGAAAGATACTGCATGCCGATCCTCAGATACTCGTTGACAGACAGTCCCGGATGCTCGTTCATGACCTTCGCGGCGTTGTTTGCTTCGGCCGGCTTCCAGCCAAGGCTCTTCAGAGCTTCCACGGCATCCATGATCTCGCTTGAATAGACAGGCTGTGCGGCAGTTCCCTGTTTGACGGGAACCTGTACGAGTTTCCCCTTCAGATCAAGCACGATCTGGCTGGCTGTCTTGGCTCCGACACCCGGAAGCGCCTTGAGTGCGGCGACATTGCCCTGTTCTACAGCAGCTATAATGTTGTCCATGCTGGACCTCGTCAGCATATTCAGCGCCGTCTTCGGTCCCAGGCCTTTGACGCCGATCAGCCGGATGAACAGGTCCTGTTCCTCCTGTGAGCGGAAACCGTACAGTGCAATATCATTCTCCGTGATATGCATATATGTATAGATCCGGACCTCCTGGTTCAGGGAGATCTCATCCGTATGCGGATAAGCGATCTTCCATCCTATGCCCTGATTGTTCAGAACGACCCAGTCAGCCCCATAAGCAGCGATCCTGCCTTCAATAAATGCGATCATACATGACCTCCAGTCCGTTACTCGGTATAGTCCATAATATACGTTCCGATGATGACTGTATCCCCGTCTCTGGCTCCTGCTTCATAAAGCGCGGCATCGATGCCCATCTTCTGAAGCGTGAGCGCAAACTGATATGTATCATCTTCCCTGTCGAAGTCGACCTGCTCGGCAAGCCGATCGACCTTTTTGCTGACGACCTTCCATCTCCCGTTTCCGAGATTCACGATCTCAAAGTCAGGACGTTTCGGTTCATAACGATAGACAACGATATCCTCTGCTTCTTCCGTATTCTCTTCAGCAGTCTTTCTGGCTTCTTCAATGCAGTCCATTGCGGCATACAGCACGGCATCCAGTCCTTTGTGTTCAAGGGTGCTCGTCTCAAAGACCTTCAGGTCCGGATATGCTTCCTTGAACAGCTGCAGGAATTCAGGAGCCAGCTCACTGTCCATCTTGTTTGCCACGACGATCTGCGGTTTGGCTTCCAGTTCCATATCGTAGCCTGCAAGCTCTTCATTGATGATCCTGTAATCCTCCACAGGATCACGTTCTTCCCCGCTCATATCGATCACATGGATCAGGACACGGCAGCGTCTGATATGACGCAGGAATTCATGTCCGAGTCCCTTGCCTTCCGAAGCGCCTTCGATAAGACCCGGCATATCTGCCAGGACAAAGCTCCTTTCATCGGGCAGTGTCACGACGCCGATGTTCGGCTCCAGTGTCGTGAAGGGATATGCAGCGATCTCCGGACGTGCTGCAGAAACGATCGACAGGAATGTCGATTTGCCGACCGAGGGGAAACCGATCAGTCCGGCATCCGCAAGCAGTCTGAGTTCAAGCTGCAGTTCATAGCTTTCACCGATCTCACCCGGCTGGGCATATTCCGGCGCGTTGTCGCGTGCCGTGGCAAAATGATGGTTCCCCAGACCTCCTTTTCCGCCATGCGCGATCAGGACTTTCTGATCGGGCTTTGTCAGGTCTGCCATCAGATCTCCGTTTTCGGCATTGCGTACCATTGTGCCGAGCGGCACCTTGATGATGACATCTTCGCCATCCTTGCCATGCATCTTTTTTGTCAGTCCGGGACTTCCGTTCCCGGCTTTAACGTTCTTTGTAAAGCGCAGGCGGACCAGTGTGGTCTCATTCGTATCCACCTGGATATAAATATTGCCGCCTCTGCCTCCGTCGCCTCCGGACGGACCGCCGTTGGGATAATATTTTTCATGCCGGAAAGCAACAGCACCTTTTCCGCCGTCTCCGGCCTTCACTTTGATTTTAATCAGATCGATCATATCCGTCCTCCTTTTCCGAAAAAAGCTCCCGATCTTGATCAGGAGCTGTGTCAGTCAGTATTTCCTTTAAGCTTCAGGGTAAACAGAAACCTGTTTCTTGTCTCTGCCCAGACGCTCATACTTAACAACACCATCGCACAGAGCGAACAGTGTATCATCTCCGCCCTTGGAAACATTCTTTCCGGGATAGATACGTGTGCCTCTCTGACGGTAAATGATGGAACCTGCTGTGCAGAACTGACCATCAGCAACTTTCGCACCAAGTCTGCGGCCGGCAGAATCACGGCCGTTCTTTGTGGAAGATACACCCTTTTTGGATGCGAAGAACTGAATATCAAGTGTGAATTTCATGGGATTACACCTCCGTTTTTCTCATTTGAATAAATTGTTCAGCTGTTTCCTGAATCGTCTCCAGCTGGATCACGCCTGTGCGAAGGATCGTTTGTACCTTCTCTGACGTGTCATCCGTTCTGATGACGATCCTGTTTCCGTCCACTTCAATGTCCTGTACGTCTGTCAGGATATCCAGGGCATTGCAGAGTCCGAATGTTACTGCGCTTACACCTGCACAGATCAGATCTTTTCCTTTTTCAGCAGATCCGCTGTGTCCGCTGACCCGGATCTCCCGGATCATGCCTTCATGAGTATAAACGCTGATCTGGATCATGTTATCCCTCGATGGAGACAACTGTCAGCTTTGTGTACGGCTGACGATGACCCTGCTTACGACGGGTGGAACCCTTCTTCTGCTTGTACTTGAAGATGATGATCTTCTTTTCTTTGCCCTGCTTTTCAACTTTGCAGGTAACCTTCGCACCGTCTACATACGGTGTTCCGATCTTTGTTGCAGTTCCAGCTACCAGGTTGACTTTGTCGAAGACAACTTCATCACCGGGATTGACTTCCAGCTTTTCTACGAAGATGGACTGTCCTTCTTCAACCTTCAGCTGCTTGCCGCCTGTTTCGATAATTGCGTACATCCTTTGCACCTCCTGTCACATTTATCATAAGACGCGCCATTAAGGAGACATTTCTGTGCTTAAATCCTATTCTGAGCGGTTACAGACCTCCAAGGAGGGCTGATAACATAGAGATTCTAGCAGAAACAAAAGACGGCGTCAACCGGATTCTCTTTTTCTGCTGTATTTCCGGCTTTTTTCCAGATTTCCTGGCTGCGTAAATATCTTATCACCAAAATTCCTTTTCATGGAATCATCGATTGTTATATTCTGCCCAAATAATGTTATGATTATTACAGAAAAAACGATGGGAAAAGATCATGGCAACATATGTAATGAGTGACCTGCATGGATGCAAAAGCGAATTCGATCAGATGCTTGAAAAGATCAGTTTTTCACCGTCCGATACGATGTGGATCGTCGGAGATATCTGCGACCGCGGAACGCATTCAATGGAACTGCTGCTGCAGATCATATCAATGAAAAATATTCACTGTATCATCGGCAATCACGACGAGTGGCTGAAGAAGTTTTCACGTGAGCTCATCATCATGAAGAAAGGTCTTTATGACAGATGCGACCAGCGTGAAGACTATATTCTGTGGCGCAGGGCCAACTCCGGTGATGATACGATCGAGCAGTTCCTTGCGCTGAGCTACACAAAATGCATGGATATCCTGAACTACTGGAAAAAGGCACCCTATTATCAGTATCTGAAGCTCAACGGAAAACAGTATCTGCTCGTGCATGCAGGATTCTTCATGGATCACAAAAAGAACTTCCGCGTCAAGGATGCAGATAAGACAGAAATGATCTGGGCATATGTCGAGATCGATGACAATCCGTTTGATGACTGCATCATGATCGTCGGCCATACCCCGACATTCTTCTACGGCAGACCGTATGACGGAAAGATCTGTGTCAGGGATAAGATCATCCACATAGACTGCGGATGTGTATACGGAAGGAATCTCGGCTGTCTGAGGCTTGATGACATGCAGGAATTCTATGTACCCTCTTCATACCCGCACAAACCTTTCATGTTCCCGGATGAATATGAATAACGGTAAACAGCATGTATGACTGCACACTGAACTGGACAAGACTTCCGCTTGAGAACGGCAACAATTTCCGTGAGATCGGCGGATACCCGGGCGACGATGAAAAGATCATCCGTTATCACCGGTTTGTCCGTGCCAGCAGCACATCCAGTCTGACCGACAATGACATTGCATTTCTGAAAGGATACGGCGTTGTTGCGGACATTGATCTGCGTTCAAAAGCAGAGATCGCTTCCTCGCCTGACAGACTGAACGGCGTTGAGGGCATCGAATACCGTGTGCTCCCTTTCTCAGGCAATCAGCCGGTCGATACGGACAACCTCGCCTATCAGCGGCTGACGCTGTCCATCTCCAAGCTGTATGTCAGGGAAATGATCGAGCAGACCGATGCGGTACGGGATATCTTCAATTACATCGCACATGCACCGGAGGGATGCATCCTGTTCCACTGCCATGCCGGCAAAGACAGAACAGGCGTCCTGGCGATGCTGCTGATGTACCTGGCCGGTGCAGATAAGGAAGACTGCATGAGCAATTATGAGCAGAGCTATTCCAACCTCAGGCGGGGCAATATCTTCTATGTATCGCACCTGATAGATCCAGGTGATGAAGACAGTGCGGAATTCCTGTTTTCCAGACCTGATACGATCATGGAGTGCTATGAATTCATCGAAAACAAATACGCCGGCGTCCTTCCGTATCTCTATGACTGCGGCGTCAGCGAACAGGATATATTAAAAGTAAAGTCCAGATTACTGGACCCTTGATCACATTTCATTCAGATAGACAGGCTGCCCGATGTGCAGCTGTCTTTTTTTGCCGAAGCAGTATTCCAGCAGAACACCCGATGCGTCAGATGTTCTGTTTTTGTATACCGGGATCATCATGACTGCCTGCAGCCCGTATGCTGCGGAAGTGCTGTAAAGTTCATTCAGACGGGAAGCTCTGTGCACCAGATAGAAATGTCCGTTTGTCTTCATCAGTCTGCGTACATTGCTGAACAGCTCATCCATCGTCAGATGCGCTTCATGCCTTGCGCAGGCAAGATACGGATTTGCATTGATGAGTTCATCATTTTCCGTATCAAAGTACGGAGGATTGCAGACGATCACGTCAAACTGCTCCGACGGTCTGAAATCCTGTACCCTTGTGCAGATCAGCTGTGCCTGCACATGATTGCGTTCAAGATTGATGCGTGCCTGTTCCAGGACCTCGTCAAACAGATCGATCCCCGTGATCATGGACGGCTGATGGAGCGATGCATACAGCAGAAGCGCACCGGATGCACATCCGATATCCAGCACGCTGTCCTTCCTTCTTGCTTTCATGAACCTTCCGAGCAGCACCGTATCGGAATTGAAGTGATACATATCATCCTGCTGGATCAGCGTAAACTCCGTGCCGGGCAGATAATCAGTTTTCATCAGCGTCCTCCACTTCCGTGGGATTGCTCAGTTCAAACCAGAACATCGAACCCTTTCCTTCTTCGCTTTCAACGCCGTACTTCGCGCCATGCGTATCGAGGATCGCCTTGACGATCGAAAGTCCCAGACCTGTATTGGTCATGCTGCGGGAGAAGGAACGGCTGGATTTCTGATATCTGTCCCAGATGTTCGGCAGATCCTGGGCAGCGATCCCTTCACCTTCATCTCTGATCTCCATGCGGACTGTTTCTTCATCCGGCTTGAGATATGCACGGATATGAATGGATCTGCCGGCGGGCGTATGCTTGATCGCATTTGACAGGAAATTGGAGATCACCTGTCCGATCTTGATCTCGTCCGCATATACAGTCAGTGTTTCAGGCAGATCGGCCGTCACTGTCAGACCCCCTTCCTGGATCATGACATCATGCAGATAGATGATCTCACGGATCTTCTCTGACAGGTCAAAGTTCCGGCGCTTGAGAACATAGTTGCCGGACTGCATCTTGGAAAGCTCATTCATGTCCGTCACAAGATGGTTGAGATAGTCCGTTTCATCAATGATGACATTCAGGTGCTGTTCGCGTTTTTCCGGATTGTTGCCGGATATATCCTTGATCATCTCCGCATAGGCTTTGATCGAGGTCAGCGGCGTCTTGATATCATGCGATACGTTTGCGATCAGGTCTTTGCGGAGCTCATCGATCCTGGAAAGCTTTGTGCTCGCATTGTTCAGGGTATCCGCAAGTTCTTTTGTTTCGGTAAAGGCTCCGCCTTCAAAGCTTGCGGAATAATCCGCATGGGCAAGCTTGAGCGCTTCGGCATTCATCCTGACGATCGGCATGGTCAGTCTTCTGGAAAAGTAAACGGAGATCAGCGATGCCGCCAGGACTACGATAAAGCCGTACAGCAGATACTGTCTTGAGAAAAATGAAATGATCGAGTCGATCGGTTCCAGCGGTGAATTGACGAACACATAGTAGTTACCCAGATTAAAGCGGTACTGTCTCCCGTAGACGATCATTTCCTGCTGTGTTCTTTTGTTGACGACATTCAGACTCCATTCGCCGTTGTTGTCCTGCACAGCCTGCTTCAGGACCTTTCCGTCCGTCAGGTTGATGCTGCCGGCTCCCTCCACCTGATTGGCCACATGAAAAACACATCCGGACCCGAGTGAGTCCGCATCATAGATCCGTCTGCCTGCATCGTTGTAAATGCAGACGCATACATTGTTGTCGACTGTCAGCTGGAACGCTCTCGTCAGATCATCCGCCGAGCTGCTGTTTTCCAGAATATATTCCCGGACCAGATCCGTGACGCGCGATACCGTAACGATCTTGTTGTTGCGGTAATACGGTTTGATCAGCAGGATCTGCAGAACGCCGAGCACCAAAAGGATCCCCACAGCAAAGACAACAAAGTATTTCCAGATGGTATAAACGATTCCGTGCCGGTCAATCCTCAAATTTGTACCCCATGCCTCTTACAGTAACGATCTTATTGCGGTATTCGCCCAGATTATGTCTGAGCATCTTGATGTGCGTATCGACCGTGCGGTCATCTCCGAAATAGTCATAGCCCCACACATCTTCCAGCAGCTTGTCACGGGAAAGCGCAACATTCGCGTGTCTTGCCAGATAGATGAGCAGGTCGATCTCCTTCGGCGTCATTTCCGCCCGTATTCCATCGACCGTAACGCTTCTGCCGTCCGCGTCGATCACCAGGCCGTCATAGCGCATGACCTGATGTTCGGGCTTTCTGGAGCGGTCGATCACGACCCTGACTCTTGCCATCAGTTCTTTCGGTGAGAACGGCTTTACGACATAGTCGTCCACGCCGAGCTCAAAACCGAAGAGCTTATCATATTCTTCCTGACGTGCCGACAGCATGATCACCGGCACATTGCGTATCTTCTTGATCTGTTTGCATGCGGAAAAGCCGTCAAGCCTCGGCATCATGACATCCAGGATCACGCAGTCGTATTCCGTCTCGGTCACCATATTCAGCGCCTGCATGCCGTCTTCTGCTTCA
>CAMOPG010000096.1:0-9710 GCA_946622165.1 uncultured Erysipelotrichaceae bacterium | reverse complement strand
GCCGTTTGGATTTGCAATCGATTATCTGACATACGGAGGCATTTACAGGGATGTATGGCTGGATGTCAGAAACAGCCTGATGATCGAGGATGTATATGCGGCGGCTGATACGCTGCGCAGTGCAGCTGTTCAGATCGTGCTGAACGGGGAAGTGCATGAAGAAACAATGACGATCAGCTTTGTTGATCAAAACGGAACGGCTGCTTATGAAGAAACATATCCTGCAAAGAGCGGAACATTCCATCTGGATGTGCCTCATCCGGAGGTCTGGTCACCTGAGCGCCCGTATCTGTATACATGCAGGGTGACACTGAACAGGGATCAGGAGATCATTGATGAATGGTCGCATTCCTTCGGTTTCCGTACAGTATCCCTGAATGAAAATGAGATCCTGATCAACGGGGAACCGGTATTCCTGCGCGGACTGAACAGACACCAGTCAATGCCGTATGTAGGCTATGCGGTACCGGAATCACTGCAGAGAGAAGACGCAAGGATCCTGCAGGAAGAGCTTGGCGTCAACGCGGTCAGGACATCACACTATCCGCAGTCACATTATTTCATTGATGAGTGTGACAAAAGGGGTCTGCTGGTATTTACGGAGATCCCCGGCTGGCAGCATGTCGGCAATACCGAATGGCAGAAACAGGCAGTGAAAAACACCGAGGAAATGGTGAAGGAATACAGGAATCATCCTTCCATCATCCTCTGGGGCGTGCGCATCAATGAGTCACAGGACTTTGATGATCTGTATTTCCGTACAAACGGCATTGCCCATTCCCTGGATCCGTATCGTCCGACATCCGGCGTCAGGTATCTGGAGAAGAGTTCTCTGCTGGAAGATGTCTATGCATTCAATGATTTCTCACATGACGGAACAACACCCGGTGCCAAACCGAAGAAAGCTGTTACGCCTGATATGAAGAAGCCGATGCTGATCAGTGAGGCAAACGGACATATGTTCCCGACCAAGTCATACGATCCTTGGATGAAGCGTCAGGAACATGCGCTGAGACATGCCAGAGTACTGGATGCCGCAATGGCTGATGGCCAGCATGCAGGATGCTTCCAGTGGTGCATGTTCGATTATCCGACACACCAGGACTTCGGAAGCGGCGACAGGATCTGCTACCACGGTGTCATGGATGCCTTCCGCAACCCGAAGACGGCCGCTGCGCTCTACGCTTCGCAGAGTGATGACAGACCTGTGATCACTGTCGGATCATCGATGGATATCGGTGACTATCCGGGCGGCAATATCGGTGAGGTATATGTATTCACCAATGCGGATAAAGTCGTCCTTTATAAGAATGATGATTATGTAGCGGAATTCACCCCGAAGCAGTGGAAAGCACTGCCCCACGGGCCGGTGCTGATCGATGATACGATCGGTGATCTGCTCAGATCCAAAGAGGGATATGATGAGAAAAAGGCAGCGATCATCAGTGAATGTCTGAACGCTGCAGGCAAATACGGCATGAGCAATCTGCCTGTCAAATATCAGGCAAAGCTTGCCTGGTGCATGATGCATTACGGACTGAAGTTCTCGGACGGCTACGACCTGTACGGAAAGTATGTCGGCAACTGGGGCGGCAAATCCGTGGAATGGAGATTTGATGCCGTCAAGGACGGAAAGGTCATTGCTTCAGTAACGAAATCACCGTCCTGCAGACTGCATCTGAATGCAGTCCCTTCACATACAGTGCTGAAGGAAAACGACACATATGATATGGCTGCGATCCGCATCAGGATCGAGGATGAGTACGGCAATACAGCATCCTATGCACAGATCCCTGTTACCATTGAAGTCCAGGGACCGATCGAGCTTGTCGGACCGTCTGCCGTCACGGCAGAGGGCGGCATGGCCGGTACGTATATCCGTACGACAGGACAATACGGAACAGCTTCCGTCACATTGAAAACAGAACAGACAGAACCGGTAACAGTTTCATTTGAGATCAGGGAGGATATATGAAATTCACTGGGAAACAGACAGCTGCCTATGGCATAGGCGCTGTCGGAAAAGACATGGTCTATGCTTTATCAGCATCTTATGTCATGTATTACTATCAGGATGTACTCGGACTTTCTGCAACATTCGTCGGCGCGATCCTGATGATCGCCAGAGTATTCGACGCTGCCAACGATCCCTTCATGGGCGTGATCGTTGCCAAAACCAACACCAAGTACGGCAAATTCCGTCCGTGGCTGTTCGGCGGAACAGTCCTGAACGCACTCGTGCTGTTCGCGCTGTTCTCCGTGCCGAAGGGCATGAGCGGACAGGGACTGATGATCTGGTTTGCGGTCGCATATATCCTGTGGGGCGTTACGTATACCATGATGGATATTCCTTACTGGTCAATGATCCCCGCAGTGACGGACAATGCACAGGATCGTGAGCATCTGTCAGTCGTCGGCAGAACATGCGCCGGCGTAGGCAATGCGCTGATCACGGTATTCACCGTCAAGGCTGTCGCAATGCTGGGAGCTGGTATCGAACGCACCGGCTTCCGTATGGTAGCTCTGATCGTAGCTGTTTTATTCGTACTGGCAGAAGCACTGCTGTGCTATGTCATTACGGAACCTTCGACTGAGAATCAAATGCAGACAACATCTGTCAAGGAAATGTTCAAATCACTGTTTGCGAATGATCAGGCTATGGTAACTGTCTTGACGATCATTCTGATCAACTCCGCGCTTTATATCACTTCGAATCTGATCATCTATTTCTTCAAATATGACGTCGGCGGCGTTTCATGGCAGGACAATTATACGCTGTTCAACATGGTAGGCGGCGCTTCCCAGATCCTGGGCATGATGGTTCTGTATCCGCTGCTCAGAAAATTCCTGGCGAATGAAAAGATCTTCCAGATCTGCCTGATCATGTCAATGACCGGCTACGCACTGATCCTGCTGGCCTGCGTCACTGGACTTGCGCACAACATTATCGCGCTGTCTGTATGCGGTCTGTTCGTTTTCGTCGCCAACGGTATGCTGACGGTGCTGACGACAGTCTTCCTGTCATGCACGGTCGACTATGGTGAACTGCAGACAGGACGCCGTGAGGAATCCGTGATCTTCTCCATGCAGACATTCGTTGTCAAGCTTGCAAGCGGTCTGGCAGTATTCATTACTGGTCTGGGACTGGATCTGATCGGTCTGTCCGGAAACAATTCCACAGACGGCACGATCGTGCAGCAGACACAGGGAACGATCTTCGGACTGCGCATGCTGATGACGATCCTGCCGGTTCTGGGACTGGCATGTGCGCTGGTCGTATTCCGCAAGAACTTTAAGCTGACGGATGAAAGAGCACTTGAGATCTCAGAAGAACTGAAAGCCAGGAGAGCAGGCCAAGAGGTTGCTGAATGACATTAACCTGGCATGTAAACGGAATCAGCAGCAGCTCAGACCGTTTTACCGCAAACGGAATGATCGAAACGCTCGAAGGTGCGGTACATGCTGTTGTTGATGTGGACAATATTTCAATGACGGATGTCAGGGCTGAAATGCCCCTGACATGCGATGAAGATGAACGGATCTTCATGAACGGCTATCAGACATGGACATACTCTCCTGAATACAGCAGACACAGCAGTATCAGAGGAATCAACGGTCTTCCGAAAAAGATCGTTGATCAGTTCGCACTGGACAGATACGGCGACTATCATTTCGTTCCGTATCTGAACAGAAGCGGTATCCTTCATGGTTTCTCCTACATGACGATCAGGAAGGGTGATCACTTCCGGCTGATCGCTTCGCTGGATGAAGAGCCCGGATATACGATCTTCACTTATGATGCAAAGCTGAATTTCCTTTACATCAAGCGTGACTGCATGGATGTGAAGTTCAGCGGTGAGTTCCATGCATTTGACCTGTTCTTTGCGGAAGGTACGGAAGATGAAGTATATGATGCCTGGTTCAAGGCCATGGATCTGCATCCCCGTACAACAAAGAAACTGTGCGGCTATTCCAGCTGGTATAACCGTTATCAGAATATCGATGAACAGGCGATCATGCAGGACCTTGCAGGATGCAGGACGATCCTGAAAGAAGGCGATCTGTTCCAGATCGATGACGGCTGGGAGCCGTTTGTCGGGGACTGGCTGACATGCGACAGCATGAAATTCCCTTCAGGAATGAAGCAGGCAGTTGACCGGATCCATCAAAACGGCATGAAGGCCGGATTATGGCTGGCACCGTTTGTAGCAGAAGAGAAGTCATCGCTGTACCGTGAACATCCGGACTGGCTGCTGAAGATCAACGGAAAGCCCTGGAAGCTCGGCAGCAACTGGTCAGGATTCTATTCACTGGATATCGACAATCCGGAAGTCCTGGATTATCTGAAGCAGACATTCGACCGGGTATTCGATGAATGGGGATTTGATCTCGTCAAGCTTGATTTCCTGTACGGGGCAGCACCGTTCGGCACAACAGAAGAGTCCAGAGCAGGACGTATGATCCGTGCCTGGAAACTGCTGAGAGAATGGTGCGGTGATCATCTGATCCTGGGATGCGGAACACCTGTTATGCCTGCATTCGGCTACGCGGATTACTGCCGCATCAGCTGCGATGTATCGCTTGACTGGAATGATAAGCCCTGGATGCGCATCATCCACAGAGAGCGTGTTTCAACAAAACAGGCGATCGTCAATACGGTCAACAGGTTCGGCCTGAATGGAAGGGCACATCAGAATGATCCGGATGTATTCTTCCTGAGAACAGAAAACTGCAAGCTGACGAAGAAGCAGAAGCATACGCTGGCAATGACAAGCGCGCTGCTCTCAGGCATATGGCTGACCAGTGATGATCCTTCCTCATACACGGAGGAGATGAAAAAGTCATACGCGATCTACCGCAGCATTGCCGAGCATGCGGAACATATCCGCATCCATCATGGTGATGAACCGGTCATCCTGTATGAAATGGACGGCAAGCCGTCATCATTCAGGATCGGTTAAAGACTGAATATAACAGCACAGGGAGGCTTGCAGAAGCCTCCTTTGCTTTCGGGAAATTCTTATTTTTTGCATGCATGGAGAATAATCGTAAACACTTGCATAAAGTTTATGATATACTTCGTTTGTTCGGAGGTTGCAATGGCAAAGAGTGCGGTTGAGAAATCATGCGGTGCAGTTGTTGTAAAACGGAAAGGCAGCAAGATATTTGTCCTGATCGTTCGTCAGATGGAAGGCCACTGGGGTTTTCCGAAAGGTCATATGAAGGACTATGAATCGGAACAGGACACAGCAGCCCGTGAGGTTCTGGAAGAAACAGGTGTTGAGTTTGAATTCTACAGTAATTTCCGTGAGGAAACACACTACAAGCTGAAATCCGGCAACATGAAGAATGTCGTTTACTTTATGGGAAGGCGTACCGGCGGAAAAGAAGAACCGCAGGAAAATGAGATCTCAGAAGTGAGATGGGTACCGCTGACAGATGCAATCATTCTTCTGACATATGATACGGACGCTGTTGTCCTGAGAAAGGCAATGCGCTATATCAAAGACAATATTGAGGAATATTCGGATATATTATGATCAGCATTCAGCCTGCTTCAACAAAAACAGAACAGACTATCTGCCGCGGAAGGATCAGGGATCTTGAAGCGGATTTTTTCGATATACCTGTTGATAACGCTGTTATGTACAGAATTGCGGATAACCGCGTGACATGCGGTGCCGCTGCAGCTTTCTGCATCAACGATGTTGCATTCCTGAAGGTGCATTTCTCTGAGAACGCCAAAGCTAAGGATGAAATGTTCCGGATGGTGATGCACCAGATTATCAGTGTTTATCATCCTTCCAGGATCCTGATGGATCATTTCTGCGGCATTGATGAAAACATATTAAGAATGTCCATGTTCTATCCGCTGGGCAGTGTCTATGCCAGAGATATCGAGCCCTGGAGATACAGGATCGAAGACCAGGTGTTTGACAGGCAGGGGAATATCATCAATCAGGGAAAACTGAAGGATCTGCCGTTCGGCTGGTTCAATACGAAAGACAAAGGCTGCGGCTGGATCGCCGCATACAATCTGCTGAGGATGAACGGCAGGGAACATACCATGGAAAGCTGCGCGTTTGCGCTGGAACATTACGGACTGCGTACAAAGCTGTTCGGCCAGGAGGTATTCAGCCTGTTTACCTGGCTGAAGCGGGAAGGGCTGCCTGTGCGGATATTCGTCGGTCTGAAACATCAGTGCTCTGAAAAGATGCTGAAAAGCTCTTCCGGGATCCTGCTCTATACCCATAAACGGGGCGGTCATTACACGGCATACCGCAAGGTATCCAAAGATCATCTGCAGTTCTACAATGCTGTATACGGTCTGCGCGATATGGTCGTAGCGCCTGATCAGTTTATGAACAAGTATGTTTTTCTTCCCTGGACAACACTGATCTATATACCGGATCATGAAGAAACAGAGTGACCATTCAGTATTAACAAGTTTCCCTCCGCATTGTACGGAGGGATTTTTTTCTGCTGAATGCACTGCAGTTCAAGCATTTTGATATATTTTTTTAATTGGTACCGCTTACATAATTGCTTAAGGTGCATCATCTGATTTATTTTCGGTTAGAATAAATAGGGCTGGAAATTCTGGCTTATTTGATGGAGAAACTTATTATATGAGTATATTTGATGTTCTGACTTTGTTCGGAGGTCTGGCTCTGTTTCTATACGGTATGAGGCTGATGGGAGACGGTCTGAAGGAAGGCTCCTCGGGCACCTTGAAGCGCATGATGGAATCAGTGACCAACAGCACGCTGAAGGCTGTCCTCCTTGGCACAATGGTGACCGCAGTCATTCAGTCATCAACCGCAACGATCGTCATTACCTCCGGTCTTGTTGCGGCAGGAATCATTACGTTCAAACAATCCCTGGGAATCATCATCGGCGCGAATATCGGTACGACTGTGACCGGCCAGATCATACGTCTGCTTGATCTGAACAGCTCTGCAGGTTTCCTGGAACTGTTCAAACCGTCATCACTGGCACCGATGGCACTGATCATCGGCATCATTCTTCTGATGACGAACAAAATAAAGAATTCCAAGACGATCGGCAATATTGCGATCGGCTTCGGTATCCTGTTTACAGGTCTTCTTAATATGACGTCTGCTGTGGATGTACTGTCTGAAAACGGCGTCTTCAATTCTCTGTTCACAGGACTCAGCGACAGTCCGCTGCTTGGCTATGCGGCAGGTGCGACAGTCGCGTTCATTCTGCAGAGTTCCTCGGCTACGATCGGTATTCTGCAGGCATTGTCCGCTTCTGGGGGACTTGTATTCAAAGCGGTCTATTCCGTGATCGTCGGCGTATATCTCGGTGACTGCGTGACCACAGCGATCGTCATCTGGATCAGCGGCGGAACAGAAGCGAAGCGGGTAGGTATCTACAACATTCTGTACAATGCGGTCAAGACCGTAGTGGTACTGACGGGAGTATTCATTGCAAAGAGGGCAGGCCTGCTTGAAGGTATCTGGAATCAGACAGTCAATTCCGGTATCATTGCAAACACGAACTCGATCTTCAATATTGTCAGTGCCATCATTGCGATACCTGTCGTCGGTGTGCTGGAAGACCTGACGCGGAAGATCGTCAAGGATGAACCTGCTGAAGTGAACAAATACCATGACCGCATTGAAGCACTCAATCCGGCATTCTTCGCAACGCCTGCGATCGCTTTAAGAAGCTGCTACGACGCTCTGATGGCAATGTTTGCGGCTTCACGCTCAAACATTGAAAAAGCATATACGCTGCTGCATAAGTATGATGAGAAGACAGCGAATGAGATCGATGCGGAAGAAGAAAACATCGATATGCTGGCGGACCTTGTCACAAATTATCTGGCTTCCATGGCTGCCACGAATACTGCTGAGAACCGGCCGGAGATCATGAACGAGTATTACAAGCTTGTTGTTGAATTCGAACGTCTGGGCGATTACGCGACAAATATCAGTGAGACAGCATTGGCGCTTCATAAAAAAGATGTCAGGCTTTCCGACATTGCAATACAGGAACTGGACGTATTGGAAGACCTGCTGAAACAGGTTCTTGATGAAGCGGAGAAGGCATTCGGAAACAGAGATATTGAAGCTGCCAAGCGGATAGAACCGCTGGAAGAAGTAGTGGACGATATGGTCGAGATCATCCGTCAGCAGCATCTTCACAGACTGGAGATCGGCCTTTGCACAGTGACAGCAGGCACATGCTTCGTGGATGTGCTGCACGATATGGAACGCATATCCGATACATGCTCCAACATCGGCCTTGCGATCATTACCCGTGTACAGCCTGAACTGGATGACCAGGTACATGAATATATCTATAACCTGCATGCCGGCAAAGATGAAAACTTCAACAAACAATACAAAGCAGCACGTGACCTGTATATGGGACAGATCACGAAGATCGTTCTCACGACACCAAACATAAAACCGGATACGGAGAGCTCTCGTTGACACGGGGGCTTTTTTGATGGAAATCACGCTTTTTTTGCATATTTTTCGAGTCATGTTAAAATGTTCGTATGAAATCGACATTCAGACATTTTTTTGTGCTGTTAATAAGCCTTTCTGTGCTTTGCATGCACATGATCTCGGTCAGGGCGGAAGAGGAAACAACAGTTTATTATCTGTATGATGCAAAAAGCGGAGAGATCCTCGAAGGCTTTGATACATTTGCCAGAGCCAGAACATCCTGGACGCTGAAGAAAGATGAATACGAGAACCTCTCGATCCGTGCAGGCAAAAAGATTCTGATGGCGGAACAGGCGATCATCCTGTTTGATCAGACCGGATGCGAAGCAGTCCCGTTCATCAACTCAGTCGACCGTACGGAAAATTCCATCAGCGGCTGCTACGGGATCGATGGGGCATATCTGGATACGGATGCCAGCGGCTCGACCGTGGAGTTTATGATCTCCGCAGTCAGGGGATGGGCAAAGACGGAAGACGTCAGCATCGTTCCTGTTGAAGAGATCAATGTCCGTCTGACTGTTTATACCGTTGTAAACGGCAATCTCTATCATGAGATCAAAACAGAGGTCGAGGATGATAATTATACGAGCATCATTTATCTGGGTCCGGCTCCGTCCTATCTGAAGAATGACAGCCGGTATTACAGCTATGATGGCCATTACTTCTATAATGATGACGATCTTTCCGTCATGCTGGAAGACTATCGCAAAGACGAACGGATGAACAGTGTCAATCCGTCTGATCCGTACTACGATTACTATCAGTTTGTTTCGCACCGTACCATCACGCATGCCACAGCTGCGCAGGCTGAGGAATGGCTCACATCAAAGGCCGGCATCCGCGGCTCCATGACCAGCTACCGGAGCGATGAAGGAAACGGCGTCGATGATACGCTTTCCAGAAGTCAGCTTTCAGGTACGATCAATGCGTTCTGGCAGTATCAGTACCAGTATGGCGCCAACGCCCTGATGATGCTGGCTGAGGCAGCAGAGGAATCTGCTTACGGACGCAGTATGAGTTCTTACAACCGGAACAATCTGTTTTCTCATGCGGCATATGATAATCCGGATGAAGCAGAGAATTCCAGATATACTTCTGTCATCCGTTCGATCTATTCTCATGCCAAATACTATCTGTCCGGATCTTATTTCAGCCCGCTGAAGACACAGTATCACGGTGCTTTCTACGGAAACAAATCATCCGGCATGAATGTTGATTACTCAACAG
>CAMOPG010000095.1:0-9777 GCA_946622165.1 uncultured Erysipelotrichaceae bacterium | reverse complement strand
TCGCTGCCCTGCGGTCTTCTGCTTCATCACGGTCGATGAAATTGTAATTGCCTTATTTCAGCGCTTTGACGAGTCCGATCTCGATCACGGACATACCGCCGCCCATGGTAACTGTGCTTTCCTCCGGGATCAGGGAAAGGGCAAGCTTCAGTGCTTCTTCTTTATCTGCCGCATAATAACCTGTCATGTTGCGGGAAGCCAGGCCTTTGATGACCTTCTGTGCCAGCAGTTCGTTTCGTTTTGTGATATTAGCGTCCATCTTTGTATGTTCCTCCTGCAGAAATTATGGCATTGTTTACAGACGCGAGTCGAGCGGAATGCACATGGGAAAACAGCTGATCCGGGATCAGAGTCAGTGCGTATTGTCTTGTGTTTCATGGGAGTTCATCTGAACGATCTGCCGCCATATTTCATTTTCATTTCAGTCTGCCGGAAAAAGATGGCTTGTTGATTGTGTCAGAGAACTGTATTTTACACAAACACAGTAAGTGAAAAGGAAAGTGCGGTATAATTTATTTAATCATGAAAAGAGGACGCTCGTGATGGATCATAGAAAATTCGATGTTGTGTGTGCCGGCATTGCGACCTGGGACACGCTTTTTACCGGTGTAGACCGTGATCTGATGTCGATCGACGGCATTCTTTCCAAAGGATATTATGCCTCTTCAGGCGGAGATGCTGTCAATGCAGCAGTCAGTATGGCAAGGCTCGGACTGCGCACTGCAGTCTGTGCTTCTCTGGGTGAGGATACATGTGCGGATCTTGTGATAAGTGAACTGAAAAAAGCAGGCGTGGACTGTTCTTACCTGCATCAGAGTCCGGATGTGCATACCGCTTCTCCTGTCATTCTGGTAGACCCAGAAGGAGAACGGCACATCATCCGTGTGCCTGACAACGGCAATCATTTTTTTACGCAGGACATGGTGGGTGATGAACTGCTCAAAGATGCCCGGCATCTTCATGTCGCCAGTGCGAATGTATTGAAGAAACTGGACGGGAAGCCGCTCGGCATCCTGTTTGAACGCGCGCATCATCTGGGATTGACGACATCCATGGATGCGTCTTATGACAGGGACGGGAAATGGATGAAGAATATTGAAGACGCTCTGCAGAACTGCGATATCTTCATTCCCAGCATGCAGGAGGCATCCTGCTATGCCGGCAGCAATGACCCGCAGGAGATCTGTGCATTCTTCTCACAGTTCCCGCTGAAGATCTTCGGGATCAAGCTGGGAGAGAAGGGCGTCATGGTCACGGATTTCAAAGAGACATGGTCCATGCCGACGCTTTACCGGAAACGTCCTGTGGACACGACAGGTGCCGGGGATGCGTTCCTGGCAGGCTTTGTCAGTGCATGGCTGAAGGGTTATGACATTCCTTCTGCTGCAGCAGTCGGAAGTGCCCAGTCTTATTCCGTGCTTTCTGCGATCGGTGCCAACTGCTCTGCAGGCACATGGGAAGACGCATTGAAGCTGCTGGAAGAAAATCAGATCACATTGAAAAAACGTGAGGAGTGAAGTGTATGGAAGAACTGATCAGACATATGCTGAAAAACATGGAAATGACGATCGGTTACGGTACGAATCATTTCCGTATGAGCAGGGGAAGCTTTCATTACAGAAAGCTTGTCCGCTGGAGAAGGGACCTAGTCCGTACCGGATATGAGAAGACGGAGAACGGCTTTGTCCTGACATTCCGTGATGAAAAAGAGCAGTGTGACTATCACATGGATATCACTGTTCATGACGGCAGATACGATTGCGCAATGCGTGAGGATCCGGCAAAGATCAACCGCTGGTGGGTGCGCATGCCATGCGGGACCAATGAACATTTCTACGGGTGCGGGGAAACATATTCCAGATTTAACCTGAAAGGGGAACGCGTCAGGATCTTTGTTGCTGAGCATCAGAACACAAGAAGGATCTCACGCAAGATCGTTCATGACAAAGTGATCGGACATGATCCGGAAAAGGATCTGCAGTTCTCTGCTTATGAATCATATTACGCACAGCCTACCTTTGTTTCCTCACGGAAATATTATCTGCACGCGGATACAACGAGATATGCGGAGTTTGACTTCCGTCAGGACAGAAGACTGTCCCTGCGTCTGCAGGAACGTCCTGTATTCCATATGGAATCAGGAAAAACATTTCCGGAGGTTTCCGAAAAGCTCAGCAGGCTGCTCGGCTCCTACGGAAAGCTTCCCGAATGGCTGTATGACGGCGTGATCCTGGCGATCCAGGAAGGCTGTTCTGCGGTTGATGAACGGCTGAACAAAGCACTGGAAGCAGGCGTCAAAGTCAACGGCGTATGGTCGCAGGACTGGTGCGGCTGCCGCAGAACAGGCTTCGGCTATCAGGTGATGTGGAACTGGGAAGCAGATCAGGAACTGTATCCGGACCTGAAAAACAAGATCCGTGAATGGAATGAAAAGGGCGTGCGTTTCCTTGGCTATATCAATCCGTTCATGGCAATTGAAAAACCGCTGTACAAATACGCCAGCGAGCACGGCTACTGCGTCAAGAATAAAAAGGGTGAGGACTACATGGTCACCATTACGACATTCCCTGCCGCAATGATCGACTTTACCAATCCCGAGGCATATGCGTGGTATAAAGACCTGATCCGAAAGAACATGATCGGCATCGGCATGTCCGGCTGGATGGCTGACTTCGGTGAATACCTGCCGGTAGACTGCGTGCTGTATGAGGGAGACCCCAAAGCACTGCACAATCAGTGGCCTGCCATCTGGGCAAGGATGAACCGTGAAGTCATTGAGGAATGCGGCGTCAGGGATGAGGTGTTCTTCTTCATGCGTGCCGGCAATACCGGAAGTGTCAGGGATGCCGCATGCATGTGGACAGGCGACCAGCATGTCGACTGGTCAAAGGATGACGGACTTCCTTCCGTCATACCGGCAAGCCTGTCGCTCGGCATGAGCGGTCAGACGATCGTTCATTCGGATGCCGGAGGCTATACCACGATCATGCACATGACAAGGTCCAAAGAGCTGCTGATGCGCTGGGAGGAGATGAATGCGTTCTCCCCGCTGTTCCGCCTTCACGAAGGCAACCAGCCTTCCAGAAATGTCCAGTTTGACAGCGATGAGGAACTGCTGGAACATCTGGCACGCCAGTCCAGGATCCATGCCGCACTGAAGCCGTATCTGCTGAAGCTTGAAGCAGAAGCACAGCAGGGCATCCCGATGATCCGTCCGCTGTTCTACCATTACGACAGCAACTATGATTACGACAAGGCATATATGCTTGGCAGAGACCTGCTGGTCGCACCGGTCCGCAAGCAGGGCAGAACAGACAGGCATGTGGTATTCCCGAATGATGTCTGGGTGGATATCGCGACAGGCAAGGAATATAAAAAGGGAACGTATCTGGTAGAAGCACCGATGGGAAGGATCCCTGTCTTCTACCGCAAACAGCATTCCCAGCTCGATGAAGAAACGATCAGACTGCTTCAGCAGGAGATCCGTTCATAACAGAAAAGAGGAAGATCATGAAAATCGGTTTTATCGGATTAGGCATCATGGGTTCGGCAATGTGTGAAAACATTATCCGCAAACATGATGACCAGGTATTTGTATTTGACCATGTCAAAGAAAAAACGGAGGCGCTTGCCAATGCCGGAGGCATTGCCTGCACTTCCTGCAGGGAAACAGCAGAGCACGCAGATCTGATCATTACGATGGTTCCAAAGAGCGAGCACGTGCTTGCGGTCAAGGAAGAGATCCTGCCGGTACTGGACGGGTCAAAGACCTGGATCGACATGAGCACGATCGATCCCGCTGTATCCGTCGGTATCGCGGAAGAGGTTTCCCGTACAGGTGCAGCCTTCCTGGACGCACCGGTCGTCAAGTCGCGTCCTGCTGCTGAAGCAGGGAAGCTCGGCATCTATGTCGGAGGCAAACAGGAAGACTATGAGAAGGTGCTTCCGGTACTGTCCTATATGGGAGAGAACATCATCCGCATGGGAGACAACGGCAAGGGACTGGTCATGAAGATCTGTCATAACGCACTGGTCTCCCAGATCCAGAACGGCGTCAATGAAACATCAGTTCTGGCTGAGAAGAACGGAATCGATATTCTCACCTTTGCCAAAGCGATCAGCTATGGCGGCGGACAGAACTTCTACCTGGATTCCAAAAAGAATGTTATCGCTGCCCAGGACTACACAACTGCGTTCTCCATTGCCAACATGCATAAGGATGTCCATATCTGCCTGGATCTGGCAAAGCAGTCCGGAACGGCAATGCCCGGTGAAGAGAACGCCGCAAAGGTCTATGATGAAGCAATGGAGCAGGGACTTGGAAATGAAGACTTCTGTGCAACTGTGAAAGTCGTCAAAGGGAGAACGGTATGCTGAAACGGCTGAATGAAGTCAATGATGTCGAAGTGCTCAGTGTCTTCGATCCTGCATTTGCGTCATACGGCAGAGTCGTCAGCGGATATGACATGAATGAGGCCTATGAATGGATGAAGCAGAATACACCCATCCCGGAAACAGGCAACATCTATGTTGCTTCTGATCCGGCTCTGGAAGGCCTGGAAGTGTTCAGAAAGCTGCAGAGCGTCTGTTATGGCGGCAGAGAGATCGAAGCAGGTTACTGCAACGGACGCAATACGACATACAACGGCTTTGAGTACCATAAAGGCAGTGAGCTGAACGGAGCCGTAACGGACTTCATGCTGGTGCTGGCACATGTCTGGCAGATCCGGAACAACACCATCCACGTGGATGACGCGCAGGTATTCTATGTGCCTGCGGGAACACTGATCGAGCTGTATGAAACAACGCTGCACCTGTCCCCGTGCCGTACAAATGATGCAGGCTTTATGGACATCGTTGTCCTGCCAAGGGGCACCAATACACCGCTGAGCGATGAAGAAAAACAGATGCGCAATGCATGCGAAGATCCGGAAGCACGTCTGCTGCTGCAGAAAAACAAATGGGTGCTGTCCCATCCGGAAAGAAAGCCTCTGATGGACCAGGGAGCACATCCCGGTCTGCTCGGAGAAAACAAGGAACTGAAATATTGAGGGAGTGTACTATGCATAAAACATTTCAGGCAGTTTATGTACCGATGGGAGTAGGTACATTCCATATGCCGACTGCCGAGGAGCAGTTTCAGGCTTCCATAGCAATGCTGAGGGAGTACTGCCAGGACATCATCGTTCCGGAGGAAAAGATCCTGAGCACGGATCAGCTGAGCGCATATCTTGATACGCTGGAACCGGATCTGATCATTCTGCAGAATATGACATTTGCCAACGGGGCGTACGCTTCGGAAGTCATGCACCGCTTCCGCAGTGTTCCGCTGCTGTTATGGACATTACGGGAGCCTGTGATCGACGGAGGAAGGCTGCGTCTCAACGCCCTGACCGGTGCGTTCTCCGCTGCCAATACGATCCGCCAGTTCAAGCAGGAACCGTTTGAATATGTATACGGCGGTCCCGAAGAACCGCAGGTCCGTGAGACCGCGAAGAAGATGATCAATGCGGCACGTGTACGCTTCGCCATGCAGTCTTTGAAGGTATGCGCGATCGGACATACGCCTCAGGGCTTCGGCTTCGGACGTGCCCTGGACAATGACATGCTGGAAGTGTTCGGCGTCCGTCAGGATGCCATTGAGGCAAGAGAACTGATCGATCTGGCAAAGTCCTATACAGATGAAGAATGCAGGGAATACCTGCAGGACGCACTGAACAGGACGGTCGGACTGATGGATACGCCGGAAAAGAACAGACTGGACTTTGCAAGGATCTACAAAGCATACGATGTGTTTGTAAAGAAGAACGGCATCGGGGCTGTTGCGTCCAGATGCTGGCCGGATTTCTTCACCTCATTCGGAACGCCTGTCTGCTCGGTACTGGCCATGCTGAATGATCTGGGCGTAGCAGCTGCCTGCGAGGCGGATATGTACGGGGCACTGTCGATGTGGATGGGCATGCAGTTAAGCGGCAGAGCCGTCTTCTTCGGAGATCCGGTATCCCTGAATGAAGCAGAGAATACGCTGACATTCTGGCACTGCGGTACTGCGGCATGCTCGCTTGCACGGAAAGATACGGGTGCCTGCATCGGTGAGCACTGCAACAGGCATATCGGACCGACCATGGAATTCGGCTGTGAAAAGAGTGAACATGCCACGGTATTCAGGATCGGCAGAAATCCTGACGGCACGTTCCGCTTCTTCATCGCTTCCGGCAAGGCACTCGACAGACCGAAGCAGTTCTTCGGGACTTCCACAGTTCTGGAGATGAACGGATCTGCGGAGTCAATGGTCTATGAAGCGGTCAAAGAGGGCTGGGAACCGCACTATGCCGTCATCTATGAAGATGTCGCAGATGAGCTGGAAATGCTTGCCCACATGTTCAAAGCTGACGTCAGACGTTTCTGATCAGACAGATCATCAGGACCTTTCCTGTAGATGCAGGAGAGGTCTTTTTGAATGTTCGCTGTTTTGAAAATGAGCAGATGTTTAAAGTGTCACAAATGTTTCGCCTTCGGTATTGAGGAATGAAAAAATCTCCGCTAATATTAGGGTGACAAATGTCGACCAATCAATATTATGATCGTATGTATGATCCTGACAGAACGGATCACGGAGGTTTTATGAAAAAGTACTATCAAACAACAGGCGCTGTGATCGGCGTGCTGAGTCTGCTGTTGTCAGGGTGCTCGGGAAATACGGCTCCTGAAACAAATACAGAAACACCCCAGAGCGAAATGAGCAATGCCGAAATATCCGAACAGGCAATGGACAATTTCCTTGCAAAGCTCAGTGAAGGCAATTACACAATGGATGCCCCGGGTTTTCTGAAGACACAGGTACAGTCCAAAGACCTGATCACATTCGACTACCAGGATGACCTGCATGAGGACTTCGTCGTCATGAGCGTCAACAACGAATCATTCCAGGGATATCCTGACGGAGATAAACTCAATGAAGTCACATTCCTCGGCGAGGGAAACGCATTGACAGCTGCCGAAAACAGACTGCCCAACCAGTGGAACGGCGGAATGGCACAAGGCAACATCTACAACCTGTTCTACAACGATCAGGAAGAACCGCTGACATTCGTATCCTATGAAGATATTGTGAAGGATACGATGAAGTCATTCGTCGGCTACAGCGACAATGCGGTCAGACTGATGCATGAAGTATATGTGGTCATGGATGATATTGATCCCAAAACAGTCCATCTGAAGGCGGAAGTCGACGAGGACATGGTTGCCCGCGTCAACTATGACGATATCGATATCACACTGACATTCGGAAATGCTGAAGGAAACGCTGCAGCAGAAGCCTGGATGAAAGCACCTGTTTATCCGGAAGCACGCACTGACTGGAGTGATACAGATGAATTCATTCTGAATTCCGTATTCCTGCCGCCGTACGGCAGGGATGCTGTACCGTTCCCGCGCTATGCAGGCTATGCGTTCACAATCGATCAGAATTCATTCTTCGATGAAGAAGTAGTCAGAACACGTGATTCCCATGCAACGGAACAGGATATGGCTGATTACATTGCACTGCTTCTGGATGAAGGATTCACCGAAGCTAAGTACACAGATGAAGACGGCACAGAACATACATGCTACAGAAGGGTCCTGAGAGAAGCTTACAACTGCTACAGCCAGGTCGAAGTATCGTATGACAACGGCGTCAACATGACGGCTGAGAAATACTATGAATGTCCTGTATATGAAGGCCTTGAATCGATCAACAGCGAGATCACGAAGAAAGGCTTCGCAGCACTGCCTGAGTCAGACAACTTCAGCAATATTACCGCCCGTGATATCGCAGATGAAATGACAGAATCCTGGATGTATTTCTTCACTTATGACAATGTGCTCTATGTCGACATGGACTTCAATGACAAGGCAGAAACAGAGACTTACCTGAAGGCATATCATGAAAGCCTCAAAGAAAACGGATTCCATCCGACTGCAGCAGATGAAGAAGATGAAGAACGCTATGAGTCAGAAGAAGGACACAACAGCTTCCGTTATCAGTTCAAGGATGAAGATACAGTCACACTGCTCTTCAAGGCAGAAAAATACATCTCTGCTGAAGAAGCAGAAACCATGATCAAAGATGCAGGCTTCCCTGAGATCGATCTGAAATCCCCGATCACGGCACGTGAACTGAAAAACTTCTATAAGACACGCAACGATCTGGATTACAGTCTGTATCTTACGGTCAGCCAGGAATATGAGACTACAGCAGAAGCAGAGGAATTCCTCAACAAGTATGAAGAGCTGCTGAGCGCACAGGGCTTTGAAAGAGTCAATCCTGAAATGGCAGGCAGCCTGAAACAGACAGCGATCTACAATGAAGAGAAAGATATGCTGGTCGGCATCGACTTCCTCGAACAGAGCGACGGCGTACTGGTCAACTTCGACTTCACAGCCGGTAAATGAATACAGCATCGTTCAGATACACTGAACTGATCAGAATGAATAACACCCTGAAAAGACGGATTCTATTTCCAGGCCCTTGCCTTCGGAGGTGAGGACGGCATTGTCGTGAAAGCTTTCGGCAAAGTCAGACCAAAGGACAGTGCAAAGCAGATGCTCAAAAAGCTGACCTGAAACATTATCACGCATCATAAACATCAAAGTCCGGAACGTTATTGTATCCGGACTTTTTGCGTCAGATCATTCATGAAAGATATTTGTACCGGACATCCAGTCTTCGTAGATGCAGATGCTGGAATCATTCTGAACGAAGTCCTGCATTTCCTTTTCAAACTGACGGATGGCTGATGCGCGGGTAGGGACAGGATATCTGTGGGTGATCTTGTAGCAGATCCTGGGACTTGGCCCGTCCTTGATCGTATGACATACAAGATCACGTTCCTTGTGGATCGCCTGGATGACGGACTTCGGGGCAACTGCCCAATGTTCCGGATCATCCAGATAATGCTGCAGCATGGATCCGGTATTGACTGTGATGAACGGTGACTGGAAGGGACTCCAGTGCGCATCATGCCAGCGCTTGTAGTCCGGTCCCCAGTTCAGGAACACCTCGTTGCTGATATCCAGCTCACCGCATGCAATATCCTCATGATAGCTGCTGTCCCTGCGGCATACCAGGTACATCAGTTCCCGGTAAACAGGAACCGAGATCAGGTTCGGATAGGAAGCGGATGAATATACAAAGCCGATGTCGGCTGTTTTATTTTCCACCAGCTTATGGATCTCGTTGGAATGGTGTGTGTTGAGTTCCAGACGGATATCCGGATACTGTCTGACAAACTTTCTGTACAGTTCCGTAAACGTATAATTGTTGACTGCGTCAACACTGGCGATCGCCAGTTTTCTGCTGTCAGGCTCCGCTTTCAGCGTCATGGTCTCACGGAACAGGGTGATCCATTCATTTGCGATCGGCACAAACATTTCCCCGTGCGAAGTCAGCTCGACATTGCGGTGTCCCTGCTGACGCAGGAACAGCTTGACACCGAGCTCGTTTTCCAGCTGCATTATGCGGGTACTGATCGTAGACTGCGATACATACAGCGAATCCGCGGCAGAAGAGATCGTTCCGCCGTTGACCACTGCCAGAAATGTTTCGATCTGCTCAAAGTTCATATGCCTCCAATATATCTATATAATAGATATTTATTATATATTTTATTCGTTATTCAAATGTATTTTAGCAGGCTATACTGAAACCGTAAAGAAAAGAACTCCAATAGAGAGAGGGAAAAAACAACATGACGATTGAACTTGATCTGATTCAAACTACAGGACTTGCCGTAT
>CAMOPG010000094.1:0-9823 GCA_946622165.1 uncultured Erysipelotrichaceae bacterium | reverse complement strand
GTTGCCGGGTCGCTTTTTTTTTCCCTCTCTCCTCCTTGGATCGGGGGTTTTTTATAAATTTCTGAATGATTCAATGTAGAATATGCAAAAAATGGCTATAATACTCATTATGTGAGGAAAATATGAAAGATTTGACTTTATATACCTCCTGTCTGGAGGAAACACATATTCTGGGAAAGAAGATCGGTGAAGCTGCCTCAGAGAATATGGTCATCCTGCTTGATGGTGACCTGGGAGCCGGCAAAACAGCACTAACGCAGGGAATCGCTATGGGACTCGGCATCCGCAAACGGGTTACCAGTCCTACATTTACGATCCTGAAAATATATAAAGGAAGGCTTACGCTGTACCATATTGATGCTTATCGTCTGGAAGGGCATAAGCAGGATCTCGGTTTTGATGAATTCCTGAACGATGACGGGCTGACTGTCATAGAATGGTCTGAGTTTGTACCGGATCTGATCCCTGAAGAATGGCTTAAAGTATCGATTGAATTGATGGAAGAAGATAAACGCAGGTTTTCATTTCTGGCAAAGGGAAGCAGATATGAAAAACTTCTGGAGGCATTGATATGAATATACTGTGCATGGATACAAGTTATAAGTTTCTGACACTCGGCGTGATCAAGGATGGAAAGGTCTGTGCCGGGAGTCAGAAGGAATGCTGGAAGCGCCAGTCTGAGGAACTGTTTCCCGAACTGGAGCGTCTGATGAATGAAGCACATCTGACAACCGAAGAGATCGACGGCATCGTCATTACGGAAGGCCCCGGAAGCTACACAGGCGTCAGAATTGCCATGACGGTCGCAAAAGTATTCTGTGCGATGGGAAATGTTCCTTTATATACGATCGGCACATTGAAGCTGTATGCCGGAAACGAGGAAAACTGCCGTGTCCTGCTTGATGCAAGAGGAGGCAGAGCTTATACGGCTGTTTATGATCATGGAAATGAGACAGAAGCGCCGCACATCAGTACATGTGAAGAACTGTCGCAGCAGACTGCCGGTGAACATATTATAGGAGATGGTCACCTGATCGGTGCTGAAGACAGCTGGCCTGATCTGGTACAGCGGTTTGCGGATTGCTCGGACAGCTGGGTGAAAGCGGAAAACGTTCATCTTGTAGTACCTGAATATCTCAAGGCAAATGATGCATATCTGGTAAAAAAATGAATATGCGTGAAATGAATGAGTCAGATCTGGATGAGATCGATGTGCTTGAAAAGCAGCTCTTTTCATCCCCCTGGCCGAAAGATGAATATATTTATGAACTGAATTCCAATCCGTTTTCCAATCTGAGAGTGATCGAAGAAGACGGGAGGATCATTGCCTACTGTGACTGGTGGATCATATATGAGCAGGCACAGATCGCAACGATCGGAGTTGCAGAAGAATACAGGCACCGGGGATACGCACAGATGATGATCGATGAGATCATCAGGGACGCTACAGAAAAAGAATGTGATTTTCTGAGTCTGGAAGTGCGCGTATCAAACATTCCGGCGATCAGCCTGTATGAGAAGAACGGATTTATCAAAGCGAATATCCGCAAAAATTATTATGAAGACAATCATGAGGACGCATACCTGATGATACGTCCTCTGGGAGGTATAGCAAATGACGAGACTGCTGGCGATTGAGTCCAGTTGTGACGAAACGGCGTGTGCCGTTGTTGAAGACGGATGCAGGATCCTGTCCAATATAGTATCCAGTCAGATCAATGTACATACATTATATGGAGGCGTTGTGCCGGAAGTCGCAAGCCGTATTCATGTGGAGAATATATCAGCTGTGATACAGGAAGCAGTTGAAAAAGCAGGCACGACTATGGAAGAGATCGATGCGATCGCATATACACAGGGACCCGGCCTGATCGGTTCTCTGCATGTCGGCGTACAGGCAGCGAAAACGCTTGCCTGGCAGTTTCACAAGCCGCTGATCCCGATCCATCATCTGACCGGTCATATTTATGCAAACCGCTTTGTATCAGAGCTCGAGTTTCCGATGATGGCACTTGTTGTCAGCGGCGGTCATACTGAACTGGTCTGGATGAAAAATGACTGGGATTTCCAGGTGATCGGAACGACGTGGGACGACGCGATCGGTGAAGCATATGATAAGGTTGCGCGAGTTCTGGGACTCGGTTATCCGGGCGGACCGATCATGGATAAGATGGCAAAGGAAGGAAAGCCCCATTATAAGCTTCCTGTACCCAAAACAGCTTCTCCGTTTGATTTCTCCTTTTCCGGTCTGAAAACAGCCGTTCTTCAGCTGGTTGAACGTGAGAAACGGGCTGGAAATGAAGTGGATCCTGCGGATGTGGCGTATGCTTTCCAGGAAACAGCGCTCAACAGCATGGTCTCCAAAACTGTCGCTGCAGTAAAGGAATATCAACCGAAGATGATCGTTCTTGCGGGCGGTGTCGCAGCAAACTCAAGACTGCGTCAGCTGATGCAGGAAAAGATGCAGGAAGTGCCGGAAGTGAAGCTTGTGATCCCTCCGATGTACTGCTGCACGGATAATGCGGCAATGATCGGAGCTGCCGGATACGCGGCTTACCAGCATGGATGCTTCGGTGATCTGGAAGCAGCTGCAGATCCGTCACTTGAAATGCCAGGTGAAAAATACTAATTTATTCACAAATTAATCTCACCGTGATAAGATGTTTTACGGGTGATGACAATGGCAGAAAATAAAAAAGCAGTGCCAAAGGCTACACTGCACCGCTATCCGGTCTATTTGAAGGCCTTACGCAAACTGAAAGCAAGCGGCGTCAACAGGATCATGTCGAGGGAACTTGCCTCATATGTTTCGATCGAATCCACAACGATCCGCAGAGATTTCAGTTTTCTGGGAAAACTCGGGAAGCAGGGCTACGGCTATGATGTAGATGATCTGATCCGTATTTTTTCTGAACAGCTCGGTATGAATTTCGACGAGAAGATCATTCTTGTCGGATGCGGTCATCTGGGCAAAGCGCTGCTCAATTACAATCATTGGAATCATGTTGTCGGAGAGATCGTCTGTGCATTTGATCTGGAGCCGGAAGCTGTCGGAGAAACGAACGTTCCGGTATATGATCTGAGGGATATTTCAGAAAAGATCCCGGAAGGATGCAGGATCGCGATCCTCTGCATTACAAAGGAAGTACAGGAAACTGTCGATATCCTGATCGAAAACGGCATTACCGGTATGGTCAGCTTTTCGTCAGAACACTTCAAGGTGCCGGCAGGTATTTCCGTAAAAACGATCGATGTTGTTTCAAGCATCCAGGAACTGGTATTTGAAACAAACGCAAAATAAAAACTGCAAAGAGGGGATGAATATGCTTAGTGACATGACAGTTCGTGAGCTCTATGAACTCACATATGAAGGAACGGATATGGAAAAGGACCAGGTGGAATACGTTTCACTGCAGGGATGGATCCGTACGAACCGTTCAGGGAAAAATGTCGGCTTTATCGCACTGAATGACGGAACGTATTTCCGCAATGCACAGCTTGTATACGCTGACACGCTTCCCAATTATGCTGAAGTATCCAAATATCTGACAGGTACTGCGATCAGCGTAACAGGAAAATATCTTCCGACTCCTGAAAACAAACAGCCTTTTGAGATCCAGGTAACGGAAGTAGTACTGGAAGGTGCATGTGATAACTCATACCCTCTGCAGAAAAAGAGACATTCTTTTGAGTATCTGAGAGAACTGGGGCATCTCCGTCCTCGTACAAACACATTCTCCGCTGTCTTCAGAGTCAGAAGCGTGCTGGCTATGGCGATCCATGAATTCTTCCAGGATCAGGGCTTCGTCTATGTCAATACGCCGATCATTACCGGAAATGACGCAGAAGGCGCAGGTGAAACATTTACCGTCACAACAAGAGGCGATGCAAACTATGATCAGGACTTCTTCGGAAAGCATGCAAGTCTGACCGTATCCGGCCAGCTGCAAGCAGAGGCATATGCGCTTGCATTCCGTGATGTTTATACATTCGGTCCTACATTCCGTGCCGAGAATTCAAATACCACAACACATGCGGCAGAATTCTGGATGATCGAACCGGAAATGGCATTTGCTGATCTGAATGATGATATGGACCTGATCGAAGATATGGTTCGTTTCTGCATCCAGTATGTACAGGATAACTGCCCTGAAGAAATGAAGTTCTTCAATGAAATGATCGATAAGGGACTGACGGAACGCCTCGACCATGTTAAGAACAGTGATTTCAGACGCATGACATATACAGAAGGCATCGAACTTCTGAAACAGGCAGATGTTGAGTTTGAAAACAAAAACATCTTCTGGGGCATGGATCTGAACAGCGAACATGAAAAGTATCTCTGTGAACATGTTGCGAAAGGCCCTCTCTTCCTGATCGACTATCCGAAGGAGATCAAAGCCTTCTATATGAGAAACAACGATGACGGAAAGACTGTCGCTGCATGCGATCTGCTCGTACCGGGCATCGGTGAGCTTGTCGGCGGAAGCCAGAGAGAAGAACGTCTGGACCTGCTTGAAAAGCGTATGGAAGAGATCGGCATGAAGAAGGAAGGCCTGCAGTGGTACCTTGATCTGAGAAGATACGGCGGCTGCAAGCATGCCGGCTTCGGCCTTGGATTTGAACGCTTTGTCATGTATGTGACGGGCATGCAGAATATCAGGGACGTCATCCCGTTCGCAAGAACACCGCGCAATCTGATGTTCTGATCAGTATTGAATGATGAAAACAGGAATGGAAGATTTGTCAGGATCATTCCATTCCTTATTTTATAGGCGGATGAATATTGCCCGGTACGGGCAGTCTTCTTCTGCATAAGGAGTTTCTATGCTTTATCAGGTGAGTCATGCATCAAAAGCATTCGGAGGAGATGTCATATTCTCCGATGTGCAGTTTGAGATCAGAGGAAATGAAAAGATCACGATCGTCGGCCGCAACGGATGCGGGAAGACGACCTTTTTGCGCTGCCTTTGCGGTGAGATGAATTTTGACTCCGGAACTGTATCCATGACAAACGGAACGACCATCGGCTATCTGGCGCAGAAAGTGCTGGAGCACGATGACTGGACTGTGGAAGAAGAACTGAAGCAGATCTTCCGGCCTGTGTTTGAACTGCAGAAGGAAATGAATGACATGGAAGAACGGATGATCACGGATCATTCCGAAAAGCTTCTGATGCGCTATGCTGAAGCACAGGAAAAAATGGAGGCAATGAACGGATATAACTGGGAGACCGAAATGAAGACGGTCTTTACCAGGTTCGGCTTTGCGGACACTGATATCAAACGTCCGATCGGGGAGTTCTCCGGCGGACAGAAGACCAGGATCGCATTTGTAAAACTGCTGCTGTCAAAGCCTGATATTCTGCTGCTGGACGAACCGACCAACCATCTGGATCTGGAAACGATCAAATGGCTGGAAGGATATGTCAGAAAATATCCGAACGCTGTTGTGACGGTCAGCCACGACCGTATGTTCCTCGATCATACGTCTGATGTTGTCTATGATATGGAATACGGGAAGCTGACGCGGTATACCGGGAATTATTCCTCCTTTGTGGAACAGAAGCGGGCAAGCATTGAGCGGCAGGAGGCTGCTTATCAGCGCCAGCAGAAGGATATACAGCGGCTTGAAGAACTGATCGAAAAGTTCCGCTATAAGAAAAACAAAGCTGCCTTTGCCCAGTCCAAGATCAAATACCTCGACAGGATGGACAAGATCGATCCTGTACAGGGGGCGGATGACAGATCTTTCCATGCCCATTTTTCGCCGCGCATCAAAGGCGGTGAACGTGTGCTTGAGACAGATCATCTGTGCGTCGGCTATGATCAGCCGCTGTGCACTGTCACAATGGAGATGCACAGAGGTGACCGCGTGGCTGTGATCGGACCCAACGGCACGGGAAAATCCACATTCGTCAAAACACTGATGGATCTGGTAGAGCCGCTTTCCGGCAGTTATTTATTCGGGCATCAGATCGAACCCGGATATTTTGATCAGCAGCTTGCCCAGTTCTCATCCGGGAAAACCGTTCTGGAAGAACTGTGGGATGAGTATCCTGATCTGGACAGAACAACTGTCAGAACAGTGCTCGGACAGTTCCTGTTCTCTGCGGATGACGTTTTCAAAACGGTCGATGTGCTTTCGGGAGGCGAAAAAGTACGTCTTTCGTTCGCAAAACTGCTGCTGATGCACTCCAATCTGCTGATCCTTGATGAACCTACGAACCATCTGGATATTCCCGGAAAGGAAGCGCTTGAAGAAGCACTGGATGATTATGAAGGAACATTGCTGTTTGTATCGCATGACCGTTATTTCATTTCACGTCTGGCAAACAAACTGCTGGTACTGGGAGACGGCACGGCAGAATTCCTGGAAATGACATATCAGGAATATGAAGAAAAGAACCAGGAAAAGGAAGCGGAGATCAAAACAGTCAAGGTTGAAAAGAAAGCCGCTCAGCCGCGTAAAATGTCACCTGATTCACTGCGCCGTGAGATCGCCCGCCTGGAAACAAAGATCACCGAAACAGAGCAGCTTCTGGAGGACAAACGCGCACTGCGCTTTGAACCCGAGTATTATCATGATTTCCGGAAAATGAATGAACTGGATGAAGAAATCGACGGCATTCACAACGAACTGGCACACCTTTATGAGCGGTGGGAAGAACTGAGTGAAGAATCCGCGGACGCATAAAATTCTGATGATAAATAGAGTAGATTTGCTATAATTGTACTGTAACCAAAAGGAGAAAAATATAATCATGAAAATTTCACCGTTACAGATTGAAAGACTGAAGTATGAACCTAAACTGCCCGGAATGCTGAGACATGGTATTTCTGAAATCAGTGTCAGCGAAGGGGAAGAGACACACAGCGTCGCAGACCAGGAAAAGATCCAGGCTCTGTTCCCGAACACATACGGCAAGAAAGAGATCGTTTTCGCAAAAGGTCAGAACACATCAGCTCCCAAGAAGCAGGTCGTCGGTGTTATTCTGTCAGGCGGACAGGCTCCCGGCGGACACAATGTTGTCTGCGGACTTTATGATGCTCTGAAAGCAACAGATAAAGAAAATGTTCTTTACGGATTCAAGAACGGTCCGAGCGGACTGCTGGATGATGATTATCTGGTATTTGACGATGACTATATTGATCAGTACAGAAATACCGGCGGATTTGATATCATCGGTTCCGGCAGAACAAAGCTGGAAACAGAAGAACAGTTCGCAGTTGCGGCTGAAGTCTGCAAAAAGCACGGCATTACAGCAATCGTTATCATCGGCGGTGATGACTCCAATACAAACGCTGCTGTTCTGGCAGAATACTTCGCTGCGCATGAAACAGGCGTACAGGTGATCGGATGCCCGAAGACGATCGACGGCGACCTCAAGAACGAGGATATCGAATGCTCATTCGGATTTGATACAGCTACAAAGACATACAGCGAGCTGATCGGAAACATCGAAAGAGACGCAAACTCCGCTAAGAAATACTGGCACTTCGTTAAGGTCATGGGCCGTTCCGCTTCTCACGTAGCTCTGGAAGCTGCACTTGAGACACAGCCGAACATCTGCCTGATCTCCGAAGAAGTAGCTGCCAAGAAGATGTCCCTGTCCCAGATCGCTGACTACATCGCTGATTCCGTAGCTGCCAGAGCAGCGAAAGGAATGAACTTCGGCGTTGCGATCATTCCGGAAGGCGTAGTTGAATTCGTTCCTGAATTCTCCGTTCTGATCAGTGAGATCAACGAACTGCTGGCAGGCTCCAAGGCTGATGCATTCAATGCGCTTGCTACATGGGATGAAAAGTATGCGTTCATTGAAAAAGGCCTGACAAAAGAATCCATGGCAGTATTTGCGATCCTTCCTCAGACGATCCAGCAGCAGCTGTTCCTTGAGAGAGATCCTCACGGAAACGTTCAGGTATCCCTGATCGAATCCGAAAAGCTCTTCTCCGCACTGGTAAAGGCTAAGCTGGATGAGAGAAAGAAGGCAGGCACATACAATGGCAAGTTCAGTGCTCTCCATCACTTCTTCGGTTATGAAGGAAGATGCGCATTCCCGTCCAACTTCGACGCTGACTACTGCTATTCACTGGGCTACAATGCATTCATGCTGATCCAGTACGGCTATACAGGATATCTGTCCAAGATCTCCAACCTGTCCAAACCTGCTGAGGAATGGGTTGCAGGCGGTATGCCGATCACAAAGATGATGAACATGGAAAGAAGACACGGTGAAGACAAGCCTGTTATCAGAAAGGCGCTTGTTGAACTGGAAGGCAAACCGTTCAAATACTTCGAAGCTCACAGAGAAGAATGGGCTGTCGAAACATGCTATCTGTATCCGGGCGCAATCCAGTACTATGGACCTGCTTCCGTATGCGATATCACAACAAGAACACTTGCGCTTGAAAAAGGCGAGTAATCGATTACACGAAATTTACTGACAGGGCCGGATTTCCGGTCCTGTTTTCCTTTTCTGCAGTGAGATGCTTCTGTATAATTAGCAAATGAAAGAGCAGGTAAACATATGAATCAAACAATCCGGCAATTAGCCGAAGAGATCCTTCCCGATGTTCTGGAGATCAGACGTGATATCCATGCGCATCCGGAAATTGGTATGGAAACAGTCCGGACAGCCGGCGCCGTGGCTGCGGAACTGGAAAAGCTGGGCATTCCCTACCGTATGGTCGGAAACAACGGCGTGATCGCGGACATCAAAGGCGAAAACGGCGATTCCGATCAGATCGTCATGCTGAGAGCTGACATGGATGCGCTGTGTACGGAAGAACGGACAGATCTGCCATTCAAAAGCACATATGAAGGGAAGATGCATGCCTGCGGACATGACATCCATACTTCCATGCTGCTGGGAACAGCCAGGATTCTGCAGTCGATCAGACAGGAACTCAATGGTTCTGTCAGACTGATCTTCCAGCCTGCCGAGGAGATCGGCATGGGTGCCCGTTATATGTGTGAGTATGGTGCAATGGACGGTGTCGGTATGGCACTCGGACTGCATGTAGAACCTCTTGCGCCGTCACATACACTGAATGTCAGAAGAGGATCTGACTGGGCTGCCGTAGATCATTTCTGGATCACGATCAAAGGGACCGGAGCACATGGCGCTACGCCGCAGGACGGATGCGACGCAACGATCGCCGCAGCATCCATTGCGCTGAACCTGCAGACAATGGTCTCCAGGGAATGCGATCCGATGAAGCCGCTGGTTGTTACGATCGGTTCCATGCATTCCGGCAATGCATTCAATATCATTTCCCAGGAAGCAGTGCTGGAAGGCACATGCAGATCATTCGACAGAGATGTCTATGATATGATCCCTCAGGCAATGGAACGCGTCGCAAAGCATACAGCTGAAGCACTGAAATGCACAGCGGAAGTACGGATCGACCGTGTGTGCAAACCGCTGATCAATGATGATACGGCATATGATGTATTGAAAGGCGCGGCAGACAAAGTCCTGCTGAAGCCGGAAGACTGGCGGGAAAGCAAAATGGCGATGATCGGAGAAGATTTCTCCGAGTACGGTGATTATGCACCGATCATATTCGGACATCTCGGATGTGACGGAGGTTATCCGCTTCACAGCAGTTATGTCAATTTCAAAGAAGAAGCGATCGTTACAGGCATGACAGTGGAAGTCCAGTTTGTTCTGGACGCTCTGGATCACCTCAACAGCAAATAAAAAAACGGCTCATACAAGCCGCTGAATGGCGGAGAAGGGGGGATTCGAACCCCCGCACGCTCTCACGTCTGCTGGTTTTCGAAACCAGTCCCTTCAGCCGCTTGGGTACTTCTCCGT
>CAMOPG010000093.1:0-9981 GCA_946622165.1 uncultured Erysipelotrichaceae bacterium | reverse complement strand
CTGTGTGCTGAGCGTAAAGAACCAGTTGTCGGTATTCGTAGCGATCGTATGGCCGTTTTCATCATATACATAGATCGAAGTCAGATCGTTCTGATCGCACAGTTCCTGCAGGAACGGACTTCCGGCAATGGATTTCAGGCGGTTTCCTTCATCATCCGTCAGATAGATCTTGGTGCCCTTTTCATCAAATGTACTGTGATATCTTTCGGATTCCGCATTCAGGAAGCTCGTATCTTCTTCAAGGATGAACGAGAGAAGCTTCGCTGTGGACAGAGCATGCTGTTCATTATAGTCGGAGAGGATCTTTCTTGTTCCCTGGCTCTCTTCATATCTTCCGGCAACTTCCTGCAGAGCGGTCTTGGATTTTTCAATTCCCTGCGTCACCTCAAGCAGTGTCTGGGTATAGAACGAAATGCCGTACATCGACATGATGCCTGTCAGCATCAGCGGGAAGACCTTTCTGAAGATCGATCTGTCAAAGTATGTCGGATTTTCGGTATTGCCTTTGAGTATGATCCTGTCGGTCTTTACGGCATGTCTGACAAAGTCATTTCTGACGATGACAGCATATGTCAGACACAGCAGCATGATGATATTGAATGCGAGGACCGTCCAGAACAGGACAAAGTGATTCTCATCAAAGATCTCCTCTGTTTTGGCTGAAGCGCATATGACTGTCTGGTCACCGAATGTCCTGGATACACAGTAATACTGCTGGCCGTTGATCGTTTCAACACCGCTGTAGCCGTCAGTCAGTGCGTTTTCACTCAGTCCGCTGGACAGCGCATTCTGACCTGTCAGGATCTCCGGTCCGTTCTTATAGTACAGGAACAGGTTATCCTCCTGACTGACCGCAAACATGAATCCGTTATTGGTCACCGTTGTCCTGCTCAGGACCGTGGCGACATCATTCAGGATCTCTGTCTGGTCATCCAGTACAGAGGCTTCCTTGCCGATCACAAGCATGTATTCTTCATCCATATACATGTAGGGCTTTGAATAGAAATAGAAAATGCCCGATGTATTCTTTACAAGAACAGGTGCGATCGTCCCGTCATCCTTCATGGTCGACTTCAGAACAGCATTGATATTCTCCTGCGTCATAAATCCCTGGATCGCGGGATTGACGCCATACAGTTCCGCTACCGGGCTGCTGACAATGATGCTGTCTTTGCTTAAGACAAACAGATAATCGATGTTCGCCCTGTCCGTCAGGCTTTTCAGCATATCAGAACGTATGCTGTTGTCCGAATCGGCCATTGTTTCAGACATGCCGTTTTCCAGAACAAGCGCAATATCATTCAGCACATGCTGGTTGCCTTCATGGAATATCTTCGTCAGATCATCCGCATGTTCCTTGTTTCTGTCCAGCGTCGTGATCGCCTCGGCCAGTGCAAGTTCACTGTTTTCCTGCTGCTTATAATAAGATGTCTTTCTCTGGATATCTCTCAGAAACAGACCGATCAGTGTCGCCCCGATCACGATCAAAAGGACGTTGAATACGACTTTTGAAAAAAAATATCTGTTCGCTTTTCTAAGCGTTTCTTTTTCATTCATTTCTTCAGGCACTTTGTTTTCAGACATACAAAACTCTCCTGGCAATATGCCTTTCTTCCGACATCAGTATACACAAATGAAATGTGGATGTGAACCGATCACATTTCCGAATCGATCAGTTTTCATGGCTTCAAAGTGTCTCCGGTTCTTCATGAACGATCAGCTCTTCTGCCCGGGAATGGTTGTACAGACGGTAGATCATCAGTGCAACATTATGGGCGCTTTCCCGTTTTCCTCCCTCTTCCCATTTGAGGAATGAATTCAGAAGACCGCCGGCATATGCGTACAGTTCATACATATGCAGTTTCTTCTGCGGAAGGATGTTCTTCATCATATATTCGTTCACCGCATCGATCAGCACAGTGTACAGACCGTGCCGGTTGAGGATCAGGAAATACCTTGAATACCTGTCAAAATAATTCAGAGAAAACTCAATGTGCTCCAGCCGCATGAAAACATCCGGTTCATTCAGTTCCCCGCCTTCGATCATATATCCGTTGACGATGATGTCCAGATAATCGCACAAAGCATCATAAAGATTCTCATAATAGCGGTAGAACGACATTCTTGATACACCGGCGATCTTGATCACATCGGTCACCTTGATGCTTGTAAATTCTTTTTTCTCCAGCTCGTCAAGGATCGCATTCCCGATCGCAATGCGCGTCGGAACGGTCCGGCTGTTGAGGTTTGTCCTGATCTTCATAAGTGTTACACTTTCTCGATTTCTGTAAGATATGTTACATTTTCGGCATTTTTGTACATTTTACCATACCCACAAAATCAATACAATGCATGCGTATCCGAGAGGAGGTATTTTACTATGAGGATCATCGCAGACTCATCCTGTGATATCTATACATTGGACACTCCGGATTTCCGGACTGTCCCGCTGACAGTATACACAGACGAAAAAAGCTTTACGGATGACGAGTCGCTGGATATCAAGGATATGCTCGACTATCTGGCATCCTACAAAGGCCGTTCCTATACTTCATGCCCGTCTGCCGAGGCATGGCTGTCCGCTTTTGAAGGCGCATCCGAGATCATTGCGGTCACTGTTACAAGCGCCCTTTCCGGCTCCTACAACAGTGCAGTTCTTGCGGCAGATATGTACCGTGAAGAACATCCGGACGTTAAGATCTCCGTCATTGACAGCCTTTCCACAGGTGCTGAGGAAATTCTGCTTCTGAACAGACTGGCAGAGCTTGTACGTACGGAAAAGTCATTTGAGGAGATCGATACGGAGATCCGTAATTATCTGAGCAGATCAAAACTGTTCTTCTCTTTCTTCTCACTGCATAACCTTGCCCAGAACGGCCGTGTCAGCAAAGCTGTTGCGGCTGCCCTCTGTGTTCTGAACATCTCAGTCACCGGCACTGCTTCCGAAGAAGGAAAGATCAGCGTAACAGGAAAAGCAAAAGGCGAACGCAAATCGGTCCGCACACTGATCAACAATATGGTTCAGGCAGGATACAACGGAGGCCGTGCAGTCATCACGCATGTTGAAAACGAGTCCATGGCGGAACTTCTGAAACAGGAGATCCGGAAAATATACCCGTGGGCAGATATCCTGATCAGACCTGCACGCGGTCTGTGCAGCTATTATATGGAACGCCGCGGCATCGTCATCAGCTGTGAGACACAGACAGCCTGAATCACACACAAACCATGCACTGCGCATGGCTTTTATTTTCACTGCAGTGAACTGACCAGCTTCAGGAACTTCTGTGCGTTCATCTGCTCATTTGTGATGTAATTTCCGTTATAAAACAATGCATAGGCCGTAACAGGCGACGGTGTATTCTGTGCCTCTTCCCTGCTCTGTATATGGATCACTTCAAAGGGGATCTGATGCTCGAGCGCTGTCTGCTGCAGAACAGGCACATATTTTGCGTTGAACGGGCACTGGCTCGTATAGTAAAGAACATAGCCCGAACGGTCAATGTGAGGATGCTTCGCGCATGCTTTGATTGATGGTCCTGCAGAACGCTCTTCAAACGGCAGATACCAGAGCTGGATCCCGTTGTTCGCTTCATCGCATACACGGAAGCCTTTGTACTTCAGGAACCGGGGATCTGCCAGGAACGGCTTTTTCTTTGCACTGCTGAGAATGCAGAGGCCTTTTTTCCCTTTGGCTTTGCTGTCGGATATGCATGCCTGCAGAAGATCGTTTGCGTATCCGTGTCCTTTCAGGGAACCGGATACCCAGAGGCAGTTGATATGCATATATCCTTCCGCATCGATCGGATTCCAGGCGTATTCTGCCGGTATATATTCGATAAAGCATTTGCCCCGTTCCGTGCTTTTCAGAAATACGAGACCTTCATCAAACCGCTCACTCAGCCATGCCTTCTTGGAAGACACCTGAATATCATTGTTGTTTGAGATTGCACAGCAGATGTGCTCTTTATCCAGATTTTCGTTTGTGACTTGAATATATTCCATATACTGTTCCTTTCAGAGATCAAACAAATTCATCTGTGTATATTTTTCCGGCATCTCTCCGATAAACCGGAAACAGTCATCCGGGCTGCACAGGATGCCGTGTTCCTCACAGATCTGATGAAATATACGTTTCAGCTGTTCTGCCCGGGGACTTGGCAGTTCATATGCATTGCCGTATGTTCTGATATACCGCTCCTTCAGTCCCGGGAAATGACGGTCAAGCGCTTCATAATAGTATTCCCTGTCTCCTTCACGCAGTGTCAGTCCCATGCCGAAATCGATCACGCCGCGTACGCCTGTCCGTACGCATTCATTCAGGATGCTGCGGATGTTTTCCTCCGTATCCGTGATGAACGGCAGTACCGGCGTCAGCCAGACGATCGTCGGGATCCCTCTTTTCTGCATTTCCTCCAGCACTTCGATACGCCGTCTGGTACTGCATACATGCGGTTCGATGATCGCGCTCAGCTCGTCATCATAGGCGGTCAGTGTGATCTGGACTACGCATTTGGCTGTTCTGCTGATCTGTTCCAGCAGATCGATATCCTGCAGGATACGGTCTGACTTTGTCTGTATCGCAGCCCCGAAGCCGTACTTCAGAATGATCTGCAGGCAGCGTCTGGTCAGGCGCAGCTGCTCTTCACAATGCATATACGGATCGGACATTGCGCCAGTCGCGATCACGCATTTTTTCCGTCTGGACCGCAGTGCCTGTTCCAGCAGCTGCGGCGCATTCCGTTTGACCTCGATATCTTCAAACGCATGCGTAAATCGATAGCATTTGCTTCGGCTGTCGCAATAAATGCATCCATGCGTGCATCCGCGGTAAATGTTCATCCCGTAATAACCGTCTTTGCCTGTCACGATCCCCTTGGCATCAACAAAATGCATGAACTCACTTCCTTCTGACCGGATGGCGTATAACTGTCTTCAGTTTCGCCGGGGCGGTCCTGGTGACATCAGAAAGGTAAATCTCATGATGGATTCTTTCTTCCGAGAAGTCATTTTCATAGCCGTTTTCTTCCAGGAAGCGATCCATTTTAGAGACAGTTTCCTGTTCATCATCATACGGACCGATATGCATGCACTGCACGCATAATCCTTCCCGGATACGCAGGAACTCAGCCTTTGAAAGATCCATGTGTTTTTTGCGCTCCGCTTCCTGTACTGCCCATCGGAAGTCTGCTTCTGTCACAAAGTCCGGGAGCCTGATCACGGATGTCCAGATGAAGTCTTCTTTATGACTGTAATCCATCCCTTCCCTGCCTTCCTGCCGCCAGAAACCTTCCAGAGGAGGAACGACATAATCGAAATAGCCTTCGATGCAATGGTCTGTCTTTCTGCTCATTTTGATCGTATATGCGATCGTATACAGCATGCCAACCGCCTTCTTGTAGTCTCCATCAGGCTGATTGGGATCACCTTTTCCGCTGACTGCGATAAAGTTCATTTCCGGCACATCCACGATCTCCGGCTTTGTCTTCGGCAGATAGTACTCCCGGTATTCCTTTTTGTAATCAAATGCCATGTTTCACCTCCGTCTGATCGCTGAGGGGTTCAATGCGGACATGGATCATGCCGCCGTCCTGTTTGCCAAGCTGCTTTCTGATTGATTTCAATACACCGATGATATAGCATACCGAACCGTCCGGATTTTTCACGCCCATATTGACGATACTGCCGGTATAGGGTACACCGTCAAACCATGCGCTGACCTTCACACGGCCTTTTCCGAATTCCTGACGGATATCCCACGGAAATTCCACGTATGCCCCGCCGTTATCAGGCGTTTCGTGCAGTACCGTATCATATTCATATTTTTTTCTTGTCATAGATCTTCACCATATTTCCGATAACTTCCTTCAGTCTGGTTCTGGCTTCCTCGGGTTCCAGGATTTCTGCTTTGTCCCCGAATGTCATCAGCCAGGTGATGAGGCTGTCCATATCAGAATACTCAGCCCTCAGCATCAGCCTGCCGTCATCCTGTTCCGAAAGATGATCCGGACCGAATTCTTCCATCAGACGCCATTTCATTTCCGGCGCAAACAGCACCCTGATCCTGATCCCGCCCGGAAAGATCTTCTCATCCGAAAGATCAGGCATCGGAACTTCCCTTGGTTCAAATACGGCATCGGTTTCCTGCAGAAGGTCCATTCTGCTGAGCTTGAACATCCGGAAGTCCTGTCTGTCCGGACACCAGCCCCACAGATACCAGTCTGACCAGCGGAACACCAGAAAGTACGGCTGCGCAGTCCGGCTGCTTTCTCCGGATGGGGCATAGTACCGGAATGATACGGCGTGTCTGTGTTCGATCGCATTCTGCAGGATCTCAAACTTCGGGATCAGTGACTCCTTATGCCATGCGGTCAGATCGATCAGGATCGAATCACGGCCGCTGATGAACCTGGATGAACCGGCTTTGATCTTTTCCATCAGCTGTTCGTAGTATCTGTCTTTACTGACGCTGTCCAGGCTTCTCAGACCGGCCAGTATCATCTGCATATCCTTTGCGCTCAGGACCGTCCTGTCCATCCGGTAGCCGTCCATGATACTGATGCCGCCTCCTGATCCTTGTACAGTACGGATCGGGATCCCTGCTCTGCACAGGTCATCAATATCACGGCTGATGGTCCTTCTGGATACTTCAAAACGTTCTGCCAGTTCAGGAGCCGTCGTCTTCTCCTCCTGCAGCAGCACAGATAATATTCCGATCAGTCTGTCGATCTTCATAGCTGTCTCTCCATAATCATCATAGCAGACAGAACATGACAGCTATATGTCATGTTTTGATAAACAATTTCTTATTTTTCCCGCAAAAAGAAAACGTCCTGCAAACATACAGAACGTTTTGATCCGATTATATGATCATGTTCACGATCATACCGTTGTATTCATGCGCCATTTCTCCTGTGACCTGATAAGCCATCAGGCACAGCAGCATGACAGTCATGGCAATATCCGTGATCATCCTGATCATCTTGTTTCGTTTGATTCTGGACATCATCGCGTCCTCTATTGCCCGCGTTTACTTCAGGCCTTCGATCCAGGACTGAAGTTCGTCTTCCGATACGTCGCCGCTGAAGCGTCTGCCATCCAGCCATGTACCGCTTCCGGCATTGGCTTTGATGTTGTCATCGCTTCTTCCGACTCCGCTGCCGCCTGATGTGCAGAACGGGATGACTGTGATTCCGTCAAAATCGTATTTTTCAGCAAACGTATCCATAATGCGCGGTTCTTCGCCCCACCAGATCGGATATCCCAGGTAAAGGGTCGTATAGCCTTCCAGGAAAATATCTTCACTTGCGATCTCAGGACGCACGGCCGGATCGTTCTGTTCCTTTGTTGTACGGCTGCTGCTGTTATTGTAATCCAGGTCTTCTGCTGTATAAGGCTCTGCAGCCAGGATCTCATAGAGATCGCCTCCGGTTGCAGATGCGATCCGCTCTGCGACACCCTTTGTGGTGCCTGTTGCGGAGAAGTATACAACAAGCACATCTGAATGCGCTGCTGTTTCTTCAGGAACGGATGTTTCTGCAGCAGGTGTTTCTGCCGGTTCTGCTGTCTCTGTTTCAGCTGCTTCTGTCTGTACCGGTTCTGTCTGTGCATCTGTTTCAGCCGGGGAACTGCTTCCGCAGGCTGTCAGCAGAAGAGCTGTCATCATGATTGAAAATAATTTCTTCATAAACTGCCTCTTTTGTTTGTCTGTAGTGATTGCGGTCGGGATCATTTCGCTGAACCTCTTTTTGGTCAGTACAAGATCGGATGATCCCTTCGTTGAACTGTTATGTTATTTTGCGATCTTCTGGTCGCCTGTGGACCAGACATGCTTTTCCTTTGCGGCTGCAGGCTTGTTCTGCGCCATGACGCCGGCAAGCGGATGCGGTACATAAAGTTCTTCCAGATACAGCATCTCTTCCGGTGTGAGTTCAAGGTCTGCGGCTTTGGCAGCGCCATCAATATGGTGAAGCTTTGTGGCACCGACCACAGGTGAAGCTGTCTTTGTGAGCAGCCATGCAAGGGATACTTCCGTCATGGACACGCCATGCTTTTGTGCAAGTTCAGCGACACGGCTGATGATCACATTGTCCTGGGCTGCTGTTGCGTCATATTTGAATTTCGCATAGGCATCTTCCTCAGCACGCTTTGTGCCGCCTTCACCGGGAAGTCTGGACAATCTGCCGGCAGCCAGTGCGCTGTATGGTGTGAGCGCGATATTTTCTTCATTGCAGTAAGGCACCATTTCCCTCTCTTCTTCACGGAAGATCAGGTTGTAGTGTCCCTGCACGGATACAAATTTCGGGAATCCTTCCTTCTCTGCAATAGCGTTTGCTTTGGCAAGCTGCCATGCAAAGCAGTTGGAAATACCGATATATCTTGCTTTGCCTGCTTTGACGATATTGTTCAGTCCTTCCAGGATGTCATGGATCGGTGTCTGCCAGTCCCACATGTGATAGATATAAAGATCCACATAGTCCATTCCGAGATTCTGAAGACTTGTGTTGATCATATTCTCGATATGTTTCTGTCCGCTGATGCCGCTTTCGATCTCCTTCTGTGTTCTGGGAAGGAACTTTGTTGCCACAACGACATCCTCACGCTTCGCAAAGTCACGGAGTGCACGGCCTACATACTGTTCGCTTGTGCCGCTCTGGTACCCGATCGCTGTATCAAAGAAATTGACGCCCAGATCAAGTGCGTGCTGAATGATCTCTCTGGAATGTTCTTCATCAATGGTCCAGCTGTGCTGTCCTCTTCCGGGATCACCGAATCCCATGCAGCCCAGGCAGATACGTGATACATTCAGGTCTGAGTTTCCGAGTTTTGTGTACTTCATATTCCCTCCTCATTCGCATCAAGGTTTATGCCATGATCACACGACTGACGCAGCCGTCTGTTGACACAGTGTCAGCAATGTAATTATAAATATTCATTGACACAGTGTCAATGTTCTTTTGCGTCTTTATAAGTATTTGAGGTTTCAATCGTCAAAGAAAAATCCTCCGCTGAGTATTCAGTGAAGGATCCTGATCAGATGTGTGATGAGAATGCCTGTTATTTCGGGAATCCGATTTTTTCCTTTCCGGCTTCCAGCCACTCTGTGCCTTTTCCGTTCTCATCCAGATTTGTTCTTGCGGAATAGCCGCCGAGCCATTTGCCGTCTGCGTCTTTGATGTATTCCCCGTATCCGTAATGCTTTGTTTCCGGTCCGTTTTTACCGATAAGCCAATAATGTGTGCAGCCTTCTTCATCAATATATTCATATTCATAAGCTTTTGTTTCAGAGATCATGCCTGTGATGTCAATGTTTTCCCCGTTGACGATAAAGTACAGTCTGTCATTTCTGATCTCGACCGGATCCGTCAGGGATTCCGTCATGACCTTGACCTGCTTCTCTGTTTCTCCTGTTTCGCTGTCGGTAATCTCCGTATACTGCATGTTGTTTCCCCATCCCCACACTTCACGGACAACTTGACCGCTGATGGCATATACGCCGTATCCGCCTGCCAGCATCATGATCATGCAGGCACAGACTGCCGCAAATCTTCTGACCATGAATACAGGTCTGTTTTCTGTTCTTTGTTTCTGTAAGCTGTGTTCCGGTGATGCATGCAGCACTGAGAACGCTGCCTGATATTTCTCCCGATTACTCATTTTCGTTCCATTCCTCCTGCAGTTTTTCTTTCAGCTTTGCCCTTCCCCGGGCGAGGCGTATCTTGGTGTTGCTGTCGGTGATGCCCAGGATCTGACTGATCTCTCTGACGGAATATTCCTCGTAATAGTAGAGATGGATCACGATCCTGTACTTTTCCGGAAGACGCATCACCTCCAGGAACAGATCCTCTGACGCCTGCGACTCGAAAGATAATGTTTCCATGTAATCTTCCAGCGGAACGATCCTGTGCCTGAAAAATGACCGATTCACATTTTTCGCCTGATTGATCGCCACCCGCAGCAGCCATGCTTTCAGATGTTCCT
>CAMOPG010000092.1:0-10008 GCA_946622165.1 uncultured Erysipelotrichaceae bacterium | reverse complement strand
TAAGGGTTAACACAGTTGTCTAAAACAGTGTTTTCACATAAAATAGAAATAGAAGTTTAGCAGCACATAATGTTCAAAATGATTGAATTGGAGAGTTTATGGCAAAGACACTGAAAAAGACCGGCACAGGTACAAAACCCGCTGCCAAAAAGAAAGCGGATGAAAAGCCGCTTGATCCTGTTTTTCTGACCGGGTTTGACAGATATCTGCTTGCTCAGGCAACGAATTACAAGGTCTACAAAAAAATGGGCGCGCATCCGGGCAAACTGGATGGGAAGTCAGGCATGCATTTTGCTGTATGGGCACCGCATGCCAAAGCAGTTTCGATCGTCTGCGACAGGAACAACTGGGATCCGACAGCCAACTATATGCTGCCGCTGGAAAAGAGCGGTGTATTTGAAGGCTTCATTGAAGGCATGGGCTTCGGTGAGATCTATAAGTACGCGATCCTGACCAAGAAAGATGAGATCCTCTACAAGGCTGACCCGTACGGATTCTCTGCTGAATTCAGACCCGGCACAGCCAGCAGGACTGCAGACATCGAAAACTTCAAGTGGCATGATGCGAAGTGGATGAAGCATCGTGCTGAGACCGGTACTTTTGACCAGCCTCTTTCGATCTATGAAGTACACCTCGGAAGCTGGTTCAAATCCGAAAATGAGGATGTGAACGGCGGCTTCCTGAATTACCGTGAATATGCGCATGAACTGGTGGACTATGTCACGTACATGGGCTACACGCATGTAGAGCTGATGGGTATTGCGGAATATCCGTTTGACGGTTCCTGGGGCTACCAGGTAACAGGCTACTATGCACCGACCAGCAGATACGGAGATCCGAAGGATTTCATGTACCTGGTCGATTACCTGCATCAGCACAATATCGGCGTCATTCTGGACTGGGTACCTGCTCATTTCCCGAAAGACGCGCATGGTCTGGCTGATTTCGACGGCGAACCGCTGTATGAATATGCAGATCCGAGAATGGGCGAGCATCCTGACTGGGGCACAAAGTGCTTTGACTATTCCAAGCCTGAAGTCAAGAACTTCATGATCGGCAACGCACTGTACTGGTATGACGAGTATCATGTTGACGGACTGAGAGTTGACGCTGTCGCTTCCATGCTGTATCTGGACTACGGCAGAAAAGACGGTCAGTGGGTTCCGAACAAATACGGCGGAAACGGCAATCTGGATGCGATGGAATTCTTCAAGCACCTCAACAGTGTCATCCGCGGCAGAAAAGACGGAACGATCATTATTGCGGAAGAATCGACCGCATGGCCTAAGATCACGGAATCCCCGGAAAATGACGGCCTTGGCTTTACATACAAGTGGAACATGGGCTGGATGCATGACTTCCTGGATTACATGAAGCTTGATCCTTATTTCCGTAAGGACAACCACAATAAGATGACGTTCGGCATGAGCTATGCGACCAGCGAGAAGTTCATTCTCGTCCTGTCGCATGACGAGGTCGTTCATCTGAAGTGTTCCATGATCAACAAGATGCCCGGACTGGAAGGCGATAAGTTCAGGAACCTGAAGTGCGGATACTTCTTCATGTTCGGTCATGCCGGAAAGAAACTGCTCTTCATGGGACAGGATTTCGCACAGTACCATGAATGGGATGAAAAGGTCGCGCTTGACTGGTATCTCTGCGATCAGCCTCTGAACAAGGATATTCAGAATTTTGTCAGGGATCTGCTCCATATGTACCGCAAATATCCTGCAATGTATGCGCTTGATGATTCCTGGAACGGATTCAGCTGGGTCAATGCGGATGACGCATCCCGCAGTATCTTCAGCTTTATCCGCAAAGACGGAACAGGCAAGAACAACCTGCTGTTTGTCGTGAACATGACACCTGTCGCATATGATGACTACATGGTAGGCGCTCCGGTTAAGGGCAAGTATACACTGATCTTTGACCAGGACGGTGAAGTTGCGCCTTCCACGGAAAAGACACGCGTATTTACCGCAAAGAAGGGTGAGTGCGATAAGCTGCCTTACCGCATCAGCTATCCTCTGCCGGGATACGGATGTGCGGTATTCAGATTCAACGGAAAAGAATGAACATGAAAAACTGCTCCGGAAGGGGCAGTTTTAAAGGAGTGCTGTATGGAAGATATTAAACTGATCCTGGCGGACATTGACGGAACGCTTCTGAATGATGAAGGCCGGGTAACACCCCTTACAAGAGATGCAATACACAAACTGAAGGACGCAGGCATCCGCTTCGGTATTTCGACAGGCAGAACCCCATACGCTGTGCGCAGACTGCTGAAGGACTGGGGACTGGATGACGCAACAGACTACATCATCGGTTTCAACGGCGGCAGCATCTACAATGTTCATACTCAGGAAATGAGTTCGAACTTTATGCTGGACGGTGAGACGATATTTGAACTGCTGAACGACCTGAAGGATTTCCGCTTCAATGCGTGCATCTATGACAAGGATACGCTGCATACGCTCAGGGAAGACAAAATGATGATCAGGACTGCAGAGATGAACAAGCTGGAGCTGATCGTTGATGATTTTGAAGGATACAGGCACAGTGCTGTCAATAAAGTCCTGGTAACGGCGGAAGCTGATGAGATGGACCGCATCGTTGCGTATTATGAACAGCATCCTGAACCCAGGAACTACAAGCCTGCCAGATCGGCAGATATCCGTCTGGAAGTGATCCATCCTGAACTTTCCAAATCAAAGGGGATCGCCATTCTGTTGGAGCGTCTGGGTCTCAGGGCGGATGAGGTCATGACGTTCGGCGATATGATGAATGATTTCGATATGATCCGTGATTATGTCGGAGTTGCCATGGGCAATGCGGATGAACGCATCAAGGCAGTCGCGAAATACCATACCGCTTCCAACAATGAGGACGGGATCGGCGTCTTCATAGAAAAGAATCTTTTGAAATGAAAAAATATGATTTCAATATAGCCAGAGATGGCTTTTACGGATGTTATTATCCGAATCAGCGCAGTACTGACCGGGCAATGATCCTGATGATCGGCGATTCACCGGATGACACGCTGGCAAAAGCAGCTGTCAGATGGACGCACAAGCATGGTCTCAGCGCGCTGGCGATGTCACCCGCGCAAAAGGATTACGGGCATCACAATTATCCGCTTGAGCGGATCGGCAGGGCAGTGACGTACCTGAAGCGCCTTGGCTTCCGGAAGATCGGGATCTGCGGAGCCTCCACGACAGGCATGCTGTCGCTGATCGCTGCATCTTATTACGAAGACATTACATTGACGATCGCTCTGACGCCGTGTGATTTTGTCATGGAAGGATTTTACCGTGACGGAAAGGACGGGGCCGAGGAACGTCCTGGAGACAATGAATCAACAGTTTCATGGCAGGGAAAACCGCTTCCCTATCTTCCATATGCTTACCGGCATCCTCAATACTGGCAGAAGATCCAGGAAGAGTCCAAGCGGCGCGGCGACATGATCGCCTCAAGAGATCTGTTCGATGAATCCGAACGGCTTCATCCTCTGCAGGAGGAAGAACTGATCAAAGTGGAACGGATCCATGGCAGGATCGTATTTGTCGGCGCACAGGATGATGTCCTGTGGGATACCTGCAGGTATATTGACAGAATGACGCAGCGTCTGGACAGACTGCCTCATGACAGTACATATACAGCGCTGAAGTATGATCATGCGACACACTTTGTATTCCCTCAGGATATGCTGGACGGGATCATCCCGTTTGGTTCTTCCGCTCTGATCGGCCTGTGTTTTACCGATGCCAGAAAGCATCCCCGGGAATGTCTGGCGGCACGCAGAGACATTGCCGAACAGCTGTCAAAGGAGTTCGAGGCCTGGAAATAAAGACAGAACCTTGGTCACATCACGACTTATGGCGTCTCCTCAGATGGCATCTTTGTCTTCAGCTTTTATGAGATTCAGAGTGAGAGAGCAGAGTGCCAGTCTTAATTTACAGAAACAATGAAAAAGACACAGATGCGGATATATCTGTGTCTTTCATTTATACCTGAATGTGCTGAACGCCGGTACCTGACATCTGAATCAGTTCAGAAACGATTCATGTTCAGCGCTGCTGATTCTTTTCGAGCTCTTCCATGAAGACGCGCTTGATCTCTGCAACAGCAGCGTCTGTGTCGGCGTTGGATACAACGTGCTTGAACAGGGGAGCGATCTCCATATCCATCTTCGCTTTGTTCAGACGTCTCTCAATGGATGCTTCGTCATCCTTGTAGCGCTCGGATACCTGCTTCTCAAGCTGTTCAAAGCTTTCCGGCATGACAAAGAACGCAACTGCTTCGGGAATATTCAGCTTGATCGGACCGACACCCTGTGCTTCCACTTCGATCAGAACGTTCTTTCCCTTATTGATCAGGAAGTCGATCTGCGGTCTCGGTGTTCCGTAATAGTATCCGTTGAATTCTGTATATTCGAGAAGCTCATGCTTCTTGACTGACTCGGCAAATTCATTGTGTGAAACGAAATAGTAGTCCTTGCCGTCTACTTCATCCGGACGCTGAGGTCTTGTTGTTTCGGAGATGGAATAGAACAGTTTCATATCGGGATCGTTCAGAAGCGCTTCGCGGATATCTCCTTTTCCGACTGAGCTCGCGCCGCTCAGGATCAATACAAGTCCTTTGGACATAACATTTTCCTCCTCATTGCTAAACCAATAGTAACATATGTTTATTCGTTGTTTTCAAGATATTGATTCATCCATGCAGTGATTTCCTTCAGCCTGCGGATCCTGTGCTTCGGTTTTCCGCCGCGCGACAGTCCGTGGTTTTCGCCGTTGAACATCACAAGCTTTGTATCAACGCCGACCAGTCTGAGTGCTGTAAACATCTGTACGGCCTCAGGCATCGGGCATCTGTAGTCTTCTGTGGAATGGATGAAGAGCGTAGGGGTAACAGCATTGTTGACATATTTGAGCGGTGACATATCCCACAGCTCTTTGTCACAATGACGGATATCCGGGAAGCTCATCATGTTATGGATGAATCCGACGCTGATGTCGGAAACAAGCAGTTCCGAGATCCAGTTGGAAATGGAACGCTGGGAAGCAGCTGCGGCGAACCGGTCTGTATGACCGATGATCCAGTTCGTCATGTATCCGCCATAGCTTCCGCCGGTCACACCGACACGCTTCTGATCGATCGCAGGGTATTTCGCAAGGACAGCATCCGTGAAATCCATGATGTCTTCATAGTCGATCGTGCCCCATGCGGGTCTCAGGTCGGCAAATGCTGTGCCGCGTCCTGCCGAGCCTCTCGGGTTGCAGAAGAATACAAAGTATCCCAGGCTAGCCCAGTACTGCATCTCATGATAGTAGACGGTACCGTATATCGCTTCCGGTCCGCCATGGATATCCAGAATGGCAGGATATTTTTTGTCCGGATCATAGTCCTTCGGCAGCAGTACCCATCCATGGATCGGTGTTTCCTTGTCCAGAACGATCATCTGAGGCTCTGCTACATAACGGTCTTTGAGCACTTCTGCATTGAAGTCTGTCAGGCATTCCGCCTGATCACCTTTGATCCGGTATACTTCCTGCAGTGCCTGTCCTTTCATCATGATCGCATACAGGGCACCATTTCCCGTTACAGCAGTATCCACACTGCCTCCGCAATGATATACTCTGCTGATCTGATCGCCATGGATCCTGAACAGGGATACTTCATCGCAGTCAGAACCGTTGAACAGCAGATCATCCTGATCCTTATACATACCGTTCAGTTTGCCGAACTGCGCGTCTGTTGCCAGAGAGCTTCCGAAGTTCATATCACAGTCGATCAGCAGATGCATTTCGCCGTCTTTGACTTCATATACCTTCGGATTATCATTTGTTCCGTCAACGGAAGCAATCGCCAGCACTCTGCCTTCCGAGAACCATACCTTCCTGACGGACATATCATCCTTATCATAGAGGACACATGTTTCATTGCTGGCACTGTCATACAGCCAGATCTTTGAAGTGAACTTCTGTACATATTCATATTCCGCTCCGCTGTATACGATTTTCGTATCACAGATGTCTGCGGAAGAAACATTGGTATTTCCGGATACAAGTGCTTTCGGAGCGGACTTTTCATCCGCAATGAACAGCCTTGTTCTGTTTCCATTGATGAATCCTCTGCCGTTGAAGACAAACGGATATTCCGTAACAACATGGTAATCGGCATCTTCTGCCTTTGCGTCAAGGTATTCCTGACGTTCACCTTCCGTCAGCAGGTGGTAATCGGGACAGTCTGTGCTGCAGGCTGCCGTGACGAGCCACTCTTTCTCTCCGAAGGGTCTGAGATCCGTGACTCTGAGCGGAAGGGTAAAGGAGCCTCTGGTCTCACCGTTGTCCGGACACAGTGTTTTGATGACAGTGCCGGGTTTTTCCTTGACAGGCTCAAGCAGATACAGGCCTCTTTCATTCACTGTATAGCTGCAGGACGGAGCCCAAGGAGTCAGGGGATGACGCTCTGCTGTTTCCGGATCCATAGACCACAGACGGTGCCTGTATCCGTTCTCTTTCATGTCGCACTGTGTTTCGACAAAGTACAGTCTTGTTTTATCAGAACTGATCTGCAGGTCCGATAAATAGTGGAATTCAGTAAATAAATCTCTTTCAACCGGTTTCATAAATACTCCTGTACGATTACTACACAATCCTAACATATGTGAAAACACATTTCATTTATATCAAAATATGAAAGTATTTTCATGTAACAATTAGTGAAATATTCTTGAAAACAGTTCCGATATGTTGTAATTTAATGTCATCTTTTCTGCAGAAGCGGCAGAATGGATTTGTATTGTTTCAGTCTTACGGGCTGAAAAAGAAAGTGCAGGTGGGAGAATGCCATTACTTGACGTAAAAAACCTGGAAACAGTATTTAAAACAGATCAGGGTATCGTCAGAGCGGTACGTGATGTTTCCTTCACACTGAGTGAGGGTGAAGCACTCGGTATCGTAGGTGAGTCCGGTTCGGGAAAAAGCCAGACTATGTACTCTGTGATCGGTCTGCTGGCCGGGAACGGCAGAGTAGAACACGGTGATATTATGTTTGATGGAAAAGACATATCGCCGAAAAACTTCAAAACACAAAAGGAATACGAGAATGTCATGAAGGATATCCGCGGCAACACGATGGGAATGATCTTCCAGGACCCGATGACCTTTTTGAATCCGGTGCTGAAGATCGGTACTCAGCTGACGGAGCCGATCCTGAATCACAATAAGATCTCCATGGAAGATGCCAAAAAACGTGCCATCGAACTGATGACGCTGGTCGGCATCCCTTCACCTGAAAAACGTATTGAACAGTATCCGTTCGAGTTCTCCGGCGGTATGCGTCAGCGTATCGTCATTGCGATCGCCCTGGCTAACAATCCGAAGCTTGTCATTGCGGATGAGCCGACGACAGCGCTGGACGTTACGATCCAGGCACAGGTGCTGGAACTGATCGACGAACTGAAAAACAAGAGCAACTCCGCTGTCATTATGATCTCTCATGACCTTGGCGTCGTCGCAAAGCTCTGCGACAAGATTGCGATCATGTACGGCGGAAAGATCGTTGAATTCGGTACGGACAGAGATATCTTCTATGAACCCAAGCATCCTTATACAGAAGGTCTGCTCGGATGCATCGCCAATCCTGAAGATGATGATGAAGAAGAACTTCATCCGATCGCGGGCTCCCCGCCGGATCTTCTGAATCCTCCGAAGGGCTGTCCGTTTGTGGACAGATGCGACAAAGCCATGAAGGTCTGCAAGGATTATCCGCCGCAGGAGATCAGATTCAGTGATACACATACCAGCTCCTGCTGGCTCTATGATGAAAGGGTGGTGGCAAAATGAGTGAGAAACCGATTCTGAGCGTCAGCCATCTGAAAACATATTTTGACGTCACAAAAGGATTATTTTCCAAGAAACAGGTCGTAAAGGCAGTCGATGATGTCAGCTTTGACATCATGCCCAACGAAACATTCGGTCTGGTCGGTGAATCAGGCTGCGGCAAGACAACGCTCGGCAGAACGATCGTCAAATTATATGAACCGACTTCCGGTTCCATTACATTTGACGGACAGGATATTGCCAACATCAAGGGCGCCCAGCTGAAGAACTACAGAAAGAACATGCAGATGATCTTCCAGGATCCGTATGCTTCACTGAACCCCCGTATGACCGTCGGTGAGATCATCAAGGAACCGATGATCATCCACAACATTTTTAATACAGACGCAGAGCGTGAAGCACGCGTTGTTGAACTGCTGAAGATCGTAGGTCTGAAGCCTGACCACATCCGCCGTTACCCGGCTGAATTCTCAGGCGGACAGAGACAGCGTATCGGTATTGCCAGAGCTCTGGCGGTTGACCCGAAGTTCATTGTATGCGATGAGCCGATCTCTGCCCTGGACGTTTCCATCCAGGCGCAGGTCGTCAACCTGCTGAAGAACATTCAGAAGGAACTCGGTCTGTCATATCTGTTCATTGCCCATGACCTTTCCATGGTCAAGCATATTTCCGACCGTATCGGCGTTATGTATCTGGGACATATGGTTGAAATGGGTCCCGGCAATGATGTCTATCACAGACCGCTGCACCCGTATACAACAGCTCTGCTGTCAGCGATCCCGATCCCTGATCCGGATGTCGCCAAAGCAAAGAGCAGGATCATTCTGGAAGGTGAGATCCCCAGCCCGATCAATCCGCCCGCAGGATGCCCGTTCTGCACAAGATGCCAGAAGGCTACGGAAAGATGCCACAGGGAAATGCCTCAGCCGATCCAGGTCGGTACGAGAATGGTTGCCTGCCATCTGTACGAGCGCTGATCCTGCAAGGGCATAGACACAAACTAAATCAAAAGTGTAAAAAAATAAAAGCAAGCTGTGTACTTATATATTCCTGTCACTGGCAGAGAATCTGTGCCGCTTGCTTTTTATGATGCGTCATAGTCCATGCATGCAGAATATGATTGCTGTCATAAACATATTTGAGCATGGCTGAAGAAACAGTCATCTGCAGGATCAGTTGTTTTTGATGCTGCCGGAAATCGGATGATGTTCTTTGTCCCATTCCAGATGCAGTATCTGTGCCTGCTGCCTCAGGATCCCCAAGGGGGTTCTTTTTTTGGTGCAGGACGTATATAATGAAAACACATGGCGTGAACCGGACATGTGATATGGCTGTTTTACAGATCAACCAGATGTAAACCGGCAGAAAAGGAGTCTTATGTATCTATTAATCAGTTTGTTTGCCAGTCTGATCGGTGCGATATGCGGGATCGGCGGAGGCGTGATCATCAAACCGGTGCTTGACCTGCTGACCAATGACGGATCAGCCACGATCAATTTCCTTTCTTCATGCACGGTATTCTCCATGAGCCTTTATTCCGTGATCAAAGAGATCACATCCGGCAGAAGCAAGATCGATTACAGCAGGATGATCCCCCTTGGCATCGGTTCTGCGATCGGCGGACTGTTCGGAAACTGGCTGTTCTCTTTTGTGAAGGGTCAGTTTGAAAACCCGAAGATCATCAGCGGCATCCAGTCGATCTGCCTCAGCATCGTTGTGATCGCCTGCACGATCTATACGCTCAACAAATCGAAGATCAAAACAATGGAAGTCAAAAACCCGATCGCTTCCTGTGTGATCGGCTTCTTCCTTGGCACGATGTCCAGCTTCCTGGGTATCGGCGGCGGTCCGATCAACCTGGTCGTTCTGTATTTCTTCTTCTCACTGACAACAAAGTCAGCCGCTACATGCAGTATCTTCATCATCCTGTTCGGACAGATCACGAATCTTGGAAAGACCATCCTCTCCAATGCGATCCCTCCGTTTGATACATTGACACTGATCCTGATGATCGCCGGAGGCATCGGCGGCGGCATCATCGGCAGAATGGTCAACAAGAAGATCGATGATAAGACCGTTGACAAACTGTTCTACTTCGCAATGTGCCTGATCATCATTGCCTGCATGATCAACATCAAGAAATATCTCTTCTGAAAATCAG
>CAMOPG010000091.1:0-10114 GCA_946622165.1 uncultured Erysipelotrichaceae bacterium | reverse complement strand
TTCCTGAAGTCACAGAAAGGCTTTGCAGGATTTAATCTGGAAACAAAGCTGGGACCGATCCTGGATAAAATGTTCCGTGAGAAGGATCCGAATTATGCTGAATCACCGGATATCAAATGGAACTTCACAAAGTTCCTGATCGACAGGGAAGGAAATGTAGTCGAGAGATTTGAGCCTACATCTGAACCTGAAGAGATCGCAGAACGCGTGAAAGAACTTCTGTAAATGCATTGCCCGAAAGGGCAATGTTTTAATGTTCGCGCCTTATCTGGAGGTGACAGTGACCTGTATACTTTAAGTGTGTTATAATCGAAAGACGAAAGGGGTGTTTGCTTTGGCTTCTTATAACCTGACTTTAAGACTGGATAGTTTGCACACTTTTGTGATCATATTCCTGGATATTTTCATTATGTACCTTGTTTTTAACACGGTACTTCGTTTGATCCGTACAAGCTCCAGAACAATACAGATTTTTAAAGGTATCATTATGGTCATCATCGTAGATGGCTTTGCAAAATTGATCGGCCTTAAAACGCTGGAATTCTTCGCTGACATTTTCCTGAACTGGGGATTTCTTGCAATCATCATTTTGTTCCAGCAGGAATTGAGACAGCTGCTTGAACGTCTTGGAAAAACAAATGTATTCTCCAGGATCAGTACGCTTACGGGGAATGAAAAAGAGAACCTTGTCGATCAGATCGTAAAGGCAGCGATGTTGCTGTCTCAGGATCAGACAGGGGCCCTGATATCGATCGAGCAGTCTCATTCACTTGAAGACTTCATCTCTACGGGTACAAAACTGAACTCAGACGTTACTGCTGAGCTTTTGACATCGATCTTTGTGACTTCTACACCGCTCCATGACGGCGCTGTGATCATTCAGGGTGACAAGATCGCTTGTGCAAGTGCGTATTTCCCTCCTACTAACCTGGAACTGCCTTCGCGTTATGGTGCACGTCACAGGGCTGCGATCGGAATCAGCGAGATCACGGATGCGGTAACGATCGTTGTTTCTGAAGAAACAGGAGCTATCAGTATTACAGAAAACGGAAAGATATTCAAAGTGAATTCGAAGCAGCTCCGTGAACATCTGATGCGTGTGATCTGCGGTGAGGAAACCGAAGTGAAGGGATCGCGCCGGAATACACAGGTACAGCCTCCGAGAGAAGCGCTGGTCGAAGATGATATTACTGCGCCGGATGTTGCGCTGCCGAAAACAGCAGGCAAGGATGAAAAGATGACGCGCAGAGGTGATACGGGCGTGCTGTCTGTTCTTGCGATCAAGAAACAATCTGAAGAAACACCTCAAACCAATAAGATTGAAGTGGAAGAAGTTATAGTGCCTGCAAAGGAGACCGAGCAGGAAACGCCGGCTGAGGACAAGAAGGGAATCTTCTCAGGCTTGTTCTCGCGTCATGAGAACAGTGCGAAAGAAGAAGACAGGATCACGCAGCTGGAAGAGGAACTTGATTCTATCAAGCTTCCGAAAAAGAAGGAACGTCCTGTTCCGAGTTATCCTGAACAGCATGATACTGACTGGATCAAGCCTGTAAGTATCCATGAGGAACCTGTGATGAAAGAACCTGAACCTGTTCAGAAGGAAACGATTCCGAATATACCTTTGTCTGAAATGACTGAGGATCATGCCGATGACCGCATGACCGCAGAAGATGGCAGACTCCCGGGAGAGAAGGTGCTCCAGCAGCTGAGTGAAGGAAGAAAAGAACCTGTTCTGCCTGTTGATCCGTATGCGACGGATGAAGAACTGCAGAAAACTGCTGAGGAAGAACAGGATCCTGAGAAACTGTATGATACGACGAAGCTTGATATTTCCAAGCTGATGGGATTTGATGACGATTTTGACAGTACATTCCGTATGGTCGATCATATGAATACAGATTCCGATATTACCTCTGATTCAGGCAAAGGAGGTGACGCGGCATGAGTGAAAATAAAAATCGTATGAACTCTTCTGAAAGAGAAGAGTCCAACAATAAGACTGAGCTTGCCAACAGAATTGCCAATCAAAGCAAAATGATGGCGGATAAGTCACAAAACATTCTGGACAATCTTCTGAAACTGATCCGCTGGTTCTCCACGATGATCGACAGAACACTGTTCAACACAAGACATGCAAAGCTTGTTTCACTGACGCTTGCGATCATGATGTGGTTTGTCGTGAATGCCAGCAGTGTCGCGACATTGTATACTCCTATGACATACAGTAAGGACAGAAATGGTGTAACGATCACTGCAAAATACAACACAGATACATTTGAACTGAGCGGTCTGCCGAGTACTGCTGATATTACGATCAGCGGTGACACGACTTCCGTCAACAATGCGATCAATTCGAGAGGCACGGTCGTTGCAGATCTGGAAGGTCTGACGGAAGGAACGCATCAGGTGAAACTGACAACTGAAGGATATGGTGACAGTGTTTCGGTCAAGATCGATCCTTCCAATGTCATTATTACCTTGAAGAAAAAGACAACACAGCAGTTTGATCTGTCATATGACTTTGTCAATCAGGATAAGATGGACTCGATCTACAGTGTCGGTACACCGGTGTTTGAGTATACCAAGGTCAATGTCAGGGCATCCAAAGATACATTGTCCAGTATTGCATTTGTTAAAGCTCTGATCGATGTATCCGGTCAAACAGGAGACTTTACACAGGAAGCGAAGCTTGTTGTTTATAACTCAAGCGGCCAGCCTGTTGATGCAAGTATCGTACCGAGTACGGTATCTGTTACTGTGCCGGTTACGTCTCCGAATAAGACGGTTCCGATCGAAGTGGAAGTCACGGGAGAGGCGCCGGAAGGCAAGGCAATCGAATCGATCTCCATGGACCAGCAGACAGTCACGATTTACGGTCCGCAGTCAGTTCTGAGTCAGATCGATAAGGTGGCTGTCACATTGAATGCATCCACGCTGACAAAGGATGAATCAACGCTCCTGAGGCCGATCGCACTGCCGGCAGGCGTCAATTCATCGAATATCAATCAGATCACAATGAATGTAGTACTTGGCGAAGGCATGACGAAAGAAATAACTGATGTAAAGATCAATTACCGCAACAACGTCAATAACTACAAAGCATCACAGCCGAACAATCAGACAACGACCAGTGTTATGGTCTTCGGTACGGAAGAAAACATTGAGTCGATCACGGCTGACGACATTATCGTATATGTTGATATGCTCAATGCTGTACCGGGACTTCAGGAGTTCCCGCTGCAGGTGGAACAGCCTGAAGGCGGTCTTGTAACCTACACGCTGACAGAAGCAACCTATACGCTGAATGTATTGGGAGAATCAAATACGGATTCTGATACAAATACGGAAGCTGATGTGAATAACGGCTGAGACCAGTCGGAAATACAAGAACTGCAGAAAGCGGGAATATCCGGTGAATCGGGTAACCTGCCTGACTGCAGTTCTTTTTGTGCAGCAGTCTGAGAAGAACAGCTGATGCAGAAAGAAAAATGCGGGCTGATGCCTGTTCAGGCAGTTCCCGCATAATCGTTTCGTATTTCATCAGGGCAATCAATGTATTATTGCCCGGGTACTTTGATCGTGATATTAGAGAATTCGGCATTTCCGGATTCAGCGAACAGGCAGATATGTGCTCCATTCGTGGAGTGACGGATCCTGGAACTGAATGCTTTTGTATCGTCAATATAAAGAATGACGATCTCGTTTTCGCAGACCAGCGTTACGTGGTGGTTTTCTGATTTATCAAAATCAAATCTTGTGTACACTGCCGGATCAAAGCGTGCGAGGTCTTCCAGCTCATAGCCTTCATAATGCAGAAGGTTTCTGCTGGCATCAAGACAGAGTGCCGTATATACAGGATCATTCTGACTGCCGCCGAATGCAAAGCCGACCCGGCTGTCGGCAGACATCCTGACATCGCATTCAAGCATGAGGGATACCGGCCTGGTACCCATGTCAGCAATTGCATATTCTTTATCTGTTGCTGTGACAGTTACCGTATTGTTTTTGACCTTTGCGTTTCCCAGCTTTTTAACTGCTTTGAAGGGCTTGTCTGCAGTGAAATATTCGGAGAACGTATCGGGTGCTTTGACACCGAGTGTTCCGTCTTCTTTCTGTACAAGCTGGTGGTTCAGGACATTTCCTGCCCATTGATAGATTCCTGAGTCTTCTGTAAGTCCTGCGCGTCCCAGCCATCCGCAGAGATATCTTGTGCCGTTAAGCTCGGCAGTCTTTGCGGCATAGAATATAAATCCGCTTCCATCAAGGACATTATCTTCCGGAGCTGTGAAAGGACCGTTCATTGAATCGCTTACTGCATAATATGTGACGCAGTCCCAGCTGTAGGTCAGATAATATTTATTTCCGATTTTGAAAAGGTCTGGACATTCCAGCATATACTGCTGACGCGGAGAATATATAGGCCCCTGGAATTCCCAGTTTTTCAGGTCTGCAGAGGTGTATTTTGCGACAACACCGCCCAGGGTGTTTTCCCGCGCTGCGATCAGCATCCAGTAACATCCGTCTTCTTCTGACCAGAATACTTCCGGATCACGGAAATCATCTTTGGAGTAATTGTCTTCGCTGAAGAATGTATCTTCGGGCAGCTTTGTCCAGTTTTCCCGGTCCGTACTGACTGCGTGCATGACGCATTCTTTTCCTTTGCCGCCGTTTCCGGTATCGTTATGTCCTGTATAGAACAGGTGGTAAAGGCCTTCCTGATCTTTGAGCACAGAACCTGTTCCGATCGCCGGGTCAGGATCTGACATCAAACCGAAATTCAGAACCATACCATGGTCCTGATATTCATAAAGGTTTTTCGTTGAGTACTTCCAGACCGGGTGATAGCCTTGTCCGTTATGATCGGTATCGTACAGATAATAGAGCTCCAGTTCGTTATCGTCGGTTACATAGGGCATTGTGTCGCCGACATATGCATTTTCGGGTGCCGGATAAAGATGATACGGAGAGGCTTCATACGGCTCATCCGGGAGAGATTCAGCCGAATTGCAGGCTGACAGTGTCAGAGCCAGTGCAGCTGCAGTGAAGACTGTAATTTTTGTACGCATAATCATAGATCTCCTTGTTTTTTGGCTGATGATTTGGGTGATGGCAGTTCATTGCCGCTTATGCTTGATCACATCGGAGTGCCTGCCAAAGTGATCTGGTATGATCCGGATATATGTGCATAAACATATATCTGAATGAATTCTACGTTCACAATATCAGTGTCAAATCATTCCGTCAACGCATTATGTGTGCAAATGCACAAAAAACCATTGGGGCAAATGATAACTTCTGCTGAAGGACTGTGCAGTGATTGAGATCCTGTATTCTGACCGGATCAGATCAATACATGGCCGAAGACCTTTTCTCTTCCTTTACACCTGCTCGTTACTGCAACTGATCTGTGCTAAAATGTTGAAAGAAGGTATGACTATGAAAAAAGTAATTTCGATTGTAGAAGATGAGCGTGATCTGAACGAACTGGTTAAGCGCTACCTTGAGAAAGAAGATTATGAGGTGCGTTCTTATCTGACATTTGATGAGGCTTCTATTCATACAAGTGATGATGATGTCCATCTGTGGATACTTGATATTATGCTTGGAGACAAAAGCGGGTTTGATCTGATCGAAGAGATCCGTACGCATGCGCCGGATGTGCCGGTTATCTTTATGTCTGCCCGTGATAAGGAGTTTGACAGGATCATCGGTCTGGAAAAGGGCAGTGATGATTACATTACAAAGCCGTTCTCACCGAAGGAACTCGTACTGCGTGTCAACAATATCATGCGCAGGACGTACAAGGATGAGAATCAGAGGATCAGTGTTGACGGATATGAGATCGATGAAACACAGAGAGTTGTCTTTGATGGTGATACGGCGATCGATCTTACAACAAAAGAGTTTGATCTGCTGATGCTGTTTGTGAAGAACAGAGAAACAGCATTCTCCAGAGAACAGATCCTTGAACATGTCTGGGAGACGAATTATTTCGGCAGCGACAGAGTTGTAGATGACACTCTGAGAAGACTGAGAAAGAAAATGCCGAATCTCAGCATTCATACGATTTACGGATTCGGATATCGATTAAGCTGATGAAACGCATATACTTGTGGCTGCGGGAATTTTCTTTGTCTCAGCAGCTCGTGACAATTGTTTTTCTTGTCATCACAGTTTTCTGTGCGTTTTTAATGTCGGTTCTGACCCCGTCGATCAATGTTTTTACAGACAATGAAATGTACAGGATGCTGCACAGTTCGCAGTCAGCGACAGAGTATTATCTGAAAAACTATCCGGATATCGTTCCTGTTGTGGATGACAGCGATAATATCGGCATCATACATGCGATCTATGATGAGAAGAGCGACAGGTTCATCAGTCTCAGCAGCGGTATGTTTTCAAAGGATGAACAGGCAGATATACGTACGAATGCTGTTCAGATCGGAAAAGAAACATCTGATTTCCGGATGATAAAGAATAATGACGGAATCATGCAGGAAGTGCTGTATACGATCGCACCTTTGGATGATCACAGATATCTGGTGTCGCTGATGCCTTCGTCGTATGAAACGCAGTTCCGCGCTCTGCTTGTCAACAATATCATCAACCTGAACATCATCGTAGTCGGCATTCTGTTCTTCCTGCTGATGCTGTGGATAAGCTCTTTGATCAGACCTTTGAATCAGATCAAAGCTTATATTACGCATATCCGAAAGGATGAGCCGGCCATGCTGATGGTGGATCGGCGCGATGAGATCGGTGAACTGGCTGATGCACTTCGTGAAATGGAATTCGAACTGCAGAAACAGAAAGCTGATAAGCAGGAAATGATCCAGAATATTTCACATGATCTGAAAACACCGATCGCAACCATCCGTTCATATGGTGAGAGTATCAAGGATGGTATCTATCCTTATGGTTCTCTGGAAAAGTCCATTGATGTCATTATTGAGCATGCCAACCGGCTTGAAAAGAAAGTCAGAAGTCTGATCCAGCTGAATAAAATGGAATATCTTCTGGATGATTGTCCGGAAGGGGATAATCTCAATATGAGTGAGGTGATCGATAAGGTACTGCTTTCACTGAAAGTTATCCGTCCTGAGATCTCGTTTGAAACGAATATTGATAAGGATGTCAGATTCCATGGAGACGAGGATCCGTGGCGGATCGTTGTTGAAAACCTGGTAGACAATGCACTGCGTTACGCCGACAGCAAGATCATTCTTGAGCTGAGCCCCGGCGAGCTGAAAGTAAGCAATGACGGCAAACAGATCGATGCGGACAGAAAAGCAAAGCTGTTCAAACCGTATGAAAAGGGCTCTGATGGTCAGTTCGGTCTCGGGCTTTCGATCGTGTATAAAGTCGTTACAACATACGGATATAAAGTTGAAGCAGAGAACCTGCCGGACGGTGTCTGCTTCAGAGTCTGGCGTGAAGTTTCGAAAAAGGAACTGAGGGCGATCCAGAAAGAACGCAAAAAAGAAGAACGTGAGCAGCTGAGAACAAATAAACTGCTGAAACAGGAAACAAATCAAGGAAACAGCACTTCGGGTTCTTAACGAAGAGCTGTTTTTTTAGTAAAATGTACTGCGTAAATTATGAGAGATATATTTCATGGAATAGAAACTGAATACAGGCATTCAGGTGCCGGCAAGGATGTGATCCTTCTGCATGGATGGGGTCAGAATATGCAGATGATGTCAGCGATCGAATCACACCTGAATGATCGTTTTTCTGTTTGGAATCTGGATTTTCCGGGATTCGGTGAGAGCTGTGATCCGCAGGAACCCTGGGGTGTGCCTGACTATGTTGTGTTCCTGGAAGACTTCATCAATAAAAACGGTATTGAGCATCCGATCATCATTGCTCATTCTTTCGGCTGCCGTGTTGCGATCCGGTATGCTGCTGTGCATCATGATGTGCGCAAAATGTGTCTGACGGGTGCGGCAGGCATACGCCCGAAACACGGACTGGATTATCAGATCAGAACGAAAGCATATAAAGCCGGAAAATGGCTGCTGAAGGTGACAGGGCAGAGTAAGAAGCTTGCGGAACTGCAGAAAAACAGCGGCAGTGCTGATTACCGGGCGGCAGAAGGCGTTATGAAGCCTACCTTCGTAAAAGTGGTCAACGATGATGTGACTCCGCTGCTGAAGGATGTTTTGTGCCCGGTACTTCTGGTATGGGGCGAAAACGATGATGCCGTGCCGCTGTGGATGGGACAGCTGATGGAAAAGGAAATGCCGGATGCAGGTCTGGCAGTATTTGAAAATGATGATCACTGGGCATACTGGCATCAGGCAGATCGTTTTAATAGAGTACTGGATGTGTTTTTGAAAGAGGATGCAAAGTTATGAGAATACTGATTGCGGTCGGAATGCTGTTATGTTCACTGGTAAGTGTAAAGCATGCTCTGCATATGTTTCAGCAGAACAGATATGAACTCACAAGATATACAACCTGGCTGAAAGCCAATCTCCATGTTCTGGCAGAAAATCTGCCTGTTATGATATGCGGGGCAGTCTGTATGGCTGCTTCATTCATCCTGAAAGATACCGTGCTGAAGCTCTGCGTATTCGCTCTTTCTCTTGCGGCAGGTATACTGGCGCTGCTGAAAGAACGCAAGGCATCCTACATCAAGCCGCTGGTATATACCGATCGTGTAAAGCGTCAGATTGCCGTGATGGCTGTTCTGCTGGCTGTGCTGGTATGGTTCTTCAGCGGTGATCCGTTTAAAGCATCTTTTGGCGCCGGCATTATATGCATGGCTGTTCTTCCCTGGCTGCTGATTTATCTGATGGCTGTGATCACTTCACCGATCGAAAAGGCTGTGCAGAACTGGTATCTGAATGATGCTAAAAGGATCCTGAGGGAACATACAAATCTGATCAAGATCGGCATCACCGGGAGTTATGGAAAAACATCTACCAAGAATGTTATGCAGGCTGTTCTTTCCGAACGATTCAATTCACTGATGACGCCGGCTTCCTACAATACTCCTATGGGGATCACAAGAACTGTAAGGGGAATGCTGAAACCGATCCATCAGGTATTTGTCTGTGAGATGGGCGCTGATAAAGTCGGTGACATTACGGAACTGATGGAATTTGTTCATCCGCAGATCGGTGTTGTTACATCCATCGGACCGCAGCATCTTCAGACATTCGGTTCTCAGGAAAATATTACGCGTGAAAAGATGCAGATGATTGAAATGCTTCCTTCCGATGGACTGGGAATCATGAATTATGACAATGAACTGATTAGAAACTGGAAACTGAAAAACAGCGTTCAGACTGTCAGTTATGCAATCGATTATGATCAGGCGGATTACCGGGCGGCTGATATTCGTTACAGCTCTGCCGGTTCATCATTTACGCTGATTCATGGAGATGAAACATATCAGTTTGAAACAAAGCTGCTGGGAAAACTGAATATTCTGAATATTCTTTCCGCAATCGCTGCTTCCAGGTATCTTGGTGTAGACTGGAAGACCATACAGAGAGCTGTGCGTTCCATGAAGCAGGTGGAACATCGTCTTGAACAGAAAAAGATCAATGGATATAACTTCATTGATGACGCATTCAATGCGAATCCGAGCGGTGCTGCCATGGCACTGGATGTTTTGGCGGGAATGCCCGGAACGCGTTATATCGTAACACCGGGGATGATCGATCTTGGTGAGAAACAGAGTGAGATCAACAGATCATTCGGAAGCCAGATGAAAGATAAGGCAGATGTCGTGATCCTGGTCGGAGCCAAACAGACACAGCCGATCGTGCAGGGACTGTCTGAATCCGGCTTCAATATGGAACATGTACATGTAGTAGATCATGTAAAAGAAGCATTTGCTTTGATCTATAGGGATGCAGAGAGGACTGATACGATCCTGCTGGAAAACGATCTGCCGGATGCATTCAACAACTGATAAACAGATATTCTGCAGGGCTGGTTTATTCGCAATTCTGACAAATTAAAAAAGAATGAAAAAAGTGCTTGCACAAAGAAATTGTTCATGGTATATTATGTAAGCACTCGAAATAAGCTAGCACTTGGCAGTGAAGAAGTACTCAAGAGGTCGAAGAGGTGCCCCTGCTAAGGGCATAGGTCGGGAAAC
>CAMOPG010000090.1:0-10125 GCA_946622165.1 uncultured Erysipelotrichaceae bacterium | reverse complement strand
TCGACGGCGCACACAAGAACGGCAAGTGGTGCGGTATGTGCGGTGAGATGGCCGGCGATGAACTGGCAGCTCCTGTACTGCTCGGTCTTGGACTGGATGAATTCTCCATGAGCGCAACATCCATCCTGCGTGCACGCCGTATGATCAACGGCCTCAGCTATGCTGAAATGCAGGAAATGGCAGCGAAAGCTGTTGAATGCGACACAGCTGAAGAAGTTACAGAACTGATCAAGAACAGCATCGGCAAATAATCAAAACCGTTGTATAATCGGGGTGTACGGAAGTACATTCCGATTTTTTTATATACGGAGAAGTTTATGAAAAAAATACTCTTTATATCAAGCACCGGAGGACACCTGACAGAACTTCTGCAGCTCTCGCCGATGTTTGAAAACTGTGATTATCATCTGATCACGGAAAATACAGAGTCCAACCAGCCGTTGAAAGAAAAATACGGGGACCGGTTTGATACGCTTGTATTCGGAACAAAGGTCCATCTGTTTACGTATCTCTTCAAATTCGCTTATAACTGCCTGAAGTCGCTCTGGCTGTACTTCAAGATCAAACCCGATTACGTGATCACGACCGGTACGCATACAGCAGTGCCGATGTGCAGGATCGCACATATGTTCCATAAAAAGGTCATCTGGATCGAAACGATGGCCAATGCGAAAACAGCGACCGCAGCCGGCAAAATGGTATATCCGATCGCCGATCTGTTTATTGTCCAGTGGGAAAGCATGCTGGAGATCTATCCGGATGCTGTATGCTGGGGGTGGGTGTTCTGATGATTCTGGTAACATTAGGCACACAGGACAAGCAGTTCCCGCGCCTGCTGCAAGCTGTGCAGAAAGCAATCGATGACGGGACGATCACAGACAAGGTCGTTGTCCAGGCAGGTCATACCGAATTCAAAAGCAGCGATATGGAAATATTCAGCTTCATACCGACCGACCGTTTTGCAGAATACCTTGAACAGGCAGATGTGATCATTACGCATGGCGGAGTCGGAACGATCATGACGGCTCTGAAAGAAAAAAAGATCATCCTCGGCGCTGCCCGTCTGACACAGTACGGGGAACACCAGAATGACCATCAGATCCAGCTGCTTGAAGCGTTTGACCGTGAAGGCTATCTGATCTACATGAAAGATCTGTCGGATATCTCGCCTTATCTGAAACAGGCCGAAACATTCCAGCCGAAGCCTTATCAAAGCAATACCTCAGCATTTATCGGAAAACTGCAGAACTGGATCGACACTCACTGATCCTGTTCTTCCAGACATTTATCAATCAGCATACCGTGTGAGATGCCTGAAGCGATATTCTTCAGCAGTGTCTCACACGTTTTTTCTGAAGAACCCGTCTTATCCTTGACAGCTTCCTCCAGAAGGGTACGGAACATTGTGTAATATGTTTCCGGGTCATATATTTCATTCAGATCATTCATGACGATCCTGATCTGATCGATGGAAAGAATGCGCTTTGACATCACGATGATCACCAGCATCGCGATCTGCTCTTTGGAGTAGGCTTTTTTGATCGCCTTTGGAAGCAGCTTCTGCTTAACGTAATTCGAGATCATGGATCCTGTTACCTGCATCTTCGGGAAAGCATTGAGGATCCTGTTCAGATACCGCGTGACCTGGTCCAGATAAAGACCGACATCAGGAATATCCCTGTACTCCGGCAGGGAAAACTCTGCCAGAATCATTTCAGCATGTTCTTTGTTCATGGCTACATCATATATACTAACTTTTAAAAACGTCAATATGATTTTAAAGAAACTCTTGACCGGTTTATTAATAACGGATGATAATATATGTGTAATCGGTTATTGAAAAACCGATAGGAGGTTCAGCATGACATCAATTAACTTTGAACAAATGAATGCAGGGACTTTTACGGTAAAAGACCCGATCAGCGCGCTGACACACTTCATCGGTATGATACTTGCAGTACTGGCGATGCCTGTTCTTCTTGTATACCATGCCCAGCAGGGAGCTGGCATGGATGCACTGATCGCAGACACGGTATTCATGATCTCCATGATCCTGCTGTATGGAGCCAGCAGTGCCTATCATACATTTGACGCGCATGAAAAAGTACAGCTGAAGCTGAAAAAACTCGACCACATGAGCATCTTCATCCTGATCGCCGGCTCCTATACACCGATCTGCGTATCTGTACTGGAGCAGCCTGCAGGAATGATCCTGCTGATGGCGGTATGGTCCGTAGCTGCCGCAGGCATGATCTTCAAGTTCTGCTGGGTGACATGTCCGAGATGGATATCATCCGTACTCTATACCGCCATGGGATGGGCATGCATCTCAGTGATCCCGAAGCTGATCACAGCTATGCCATTGACACAGTTTCTCTTTCTGCTGGCAGGAGGGATCTTTTACTCGGCGGGGAGCGTGATCTACGCAAAGAAAAAACGGATCACGCCTGAGGCGTGGTCCGGATTCGGAAATCATGAACTGTTCCACATCTTTGTGATGCTTGGCAGTGTCTGTCACTTTGCTGTGATGATGCTGATCAGATTCTAATACTTGACAGCAAAGTAAGGGTAGGTGGAAGGAACGTAGAATTCCTCCATGTCATCCAGACGCACGCAGCCAAGTGATCTGCCGAATACGCATCCGCAGTCAATATGCAGGATATTCCTGCCGTGCAGGATCCGGTTCTCATAACATTTACCGTACAGGAATGTCGGCATATGTCCGACGATCATCACAACATCCTCAAACGGATTGTCATCGATACCGATATGACTCCACACTAGCTCGCTCGTAGGGATCTCCGATATGCGCACATCCGGCTGGCAGTAAGCGCCGAGCCCGGCATGCACAAGCAGGAAATGCTTTCCCATCACAGTGAGCTTTTTATAGTATTCCCTGTTCTCCAGGTACAGCTTGATGTCATAGCAGTCAGGATAATCCAGGTCCATAAATTCATCCGCTGTTTTGTAGCCGCCGTTGTAATGCAGCCAGCGCACCAGGTCAATATTGTACAGATCCATCATGCCTTCATTCTTTTTGACATCGATCAGCGTCTGGGCAAAGTCAGCCAGCCATTCATCATGGTTGCCGAAGATCAGATGCATATTCGGATGTGCCATGATCTCCTGCAGCAGGGCAATGGAATGATTGCCTCTGTCGCAGACATCACCGATAATATACATCTCATCATATTCACTGAAGCCGATCACCTTCAGCATTTCATCAAATTCATCTTTGCATCCATGCAGATCACTGATTGCATATACAGCCATAAGACACCTCGCAGCATTAATCCTACCACAATCCGGTTTCCGGCGGAACGGGCAGATCGGGAACACGCTTCAGGCGATATCGGCAAAACAGACATGTTTTGCTGACTGTCAAAAAGATGATCTTATGATATATTATTGTTTACAGGCCTTCAGAAAACACAGCAGAGGGCGGAAAACAGACTATGACAACAAGAAACGGAAATAAAAAAGAAAATACCAGCAGGAACATCTGGATCATAACGGCGTTATTGTCGGTACTCCTGGCGTTTTTGTATGCGGATACCATGAAAAAAGAACGCATGGAAAGCGCAAGACTTGAAGAACTGTTCAAAACGCAGGTCAATGAAGAGAAGCAGCAGATGCAGGCAGAACAGGAAGCACTGAACGAACGACTGCAGAAAGAACAGACTGATTCGTTCTATCAGAAACTGGCAGACGGCTTTGATGTCAGGATCCTTGTGACAGGCGGTTCGATCGCCAACGGAAGGGGCAGCACTGATGCAGAGCATACATGGCATGCACTCCTGAAGAAACAGCTCGAAGAGACATACGGGATCACAGCGGAAGTTGAAAATATCTCCATGAATGACAACACGGCATATGCCGGATACGTCAATCTCAGGAGCCATGAAAGTGAAAAGCCGTATGACCTGGTGATCCTTTCATACGGAGAGGATGATCCTGCCGCAAACTTCGCAGTGTATTACGAAGCAGCTGTGCGTTCAGCTATGGAACAGTATCCGGGCGTATCCGTGCTCTGTATTCCGGAAAGCCTGAACGGCACGCCGACCGGCAATACCGGAACAGTCGAAGACATCTGTGAAGCATACGGCATCACCGCAGCACCGACCGTCAGCGTATTCACAGGCACCGGTCTGCTCAATGACAGCGGCTATCCGAACAATGCCGGACAGGAAGCGATCATGCAGGCTGTAGCCGGCGCGATCGACGAAGGCGTGAAGGCTTATCGTGAGAAAGATACCATGCCGGCTGAACGCTTTGCAGAAGCTTCTGAATTCCTGGATGTGATGAACTATTATCCCGCAGACCTCTTCACAAGAGAAGGCAACACATTCACTTATACGCCGGAACGGGAGATCACAGGAAAAGTGTTCGGTATGGATTATGATTATGCGACCGGCTACAACAGCTGCAGCATCTACATCACCGGACAGTGGAACGCACTCGGTCAGGCCGTATTCAACAATACGCTGACATACGAAGACACACAGACATTGAACTCCTCAGGGAAAAGACACCTGAGAGTCATGAACAACTGGATCAGCGACTGGGGAACATATGACGACCAGCAGTTCTCCATCACAGACCAGATCATGATCTCCTTTGCGGAGGACGACAACGGAACCGCACAGGCTGATGGCTTCAAAGGCATCATGATCAGCGGACGCGAATAACAGCAACAGGCTGCAGCTGCAGTCTGTTTTTCTTTCTGTGTACCCATTCATAAGCGGTCTGAAAACCACTATAATGAAATCAGAAATACGAAACATCATACATCATCAATCAAATAATCAGACAGAGGGAGTTATGAAGACGAACACCTGCTTGGAACGACTGTCGTCAAAGGTCAGGATGATGATCATTGACGAGATCTACAAGGCCCGCTCCGGACACCCGGGCGGAAGTCTCTCCATCGTGGAAGCCCTGGTATATGTATATGAGGAGGAACTCAGAAAAGACATTGACAGGTTCGTGCTCTCAAAAGGACATGCAGCGCCCGCCCTGTATGCAGTGCTTGCTGACAAAGGCTATTTCCCGGAAGAAGAACTGTCGCACCTGCGCCAGTCAGGGAGTATCCTGCAGGGACACCCCAGCATCATGACGCCGGGCGTGGACATGAGCACCGGTTCGCTAGGCCAGGGTCTCTCCGCAGCCTGCGGCATGGCCTGGGGCGCAAAGTATCTGAAACAGGATGCGAATGTATATGTCATCACAGGCGACGGCGAATGCCAGGAAGGACAGATATGGGAAGCACTGCATTTCGCAGCCCATTATCATCTGGACAATCTCTGTGTCATGGTCGACCGGAACGGTCTGCAGATCGAAGGCAGAACCGACGAAGTCATGAATCTCAGGGATATCGGCAAGCGCATCAAAGACTGCGGCTTCAATGTCATTGCGATCAACGGACATGATTTCGATGAACTCAGGAAAGCCTTTGAACTGTTTCATTCTACTGATGACAGACCGACAGCGATCATCCTGAATACGGTCAAAGGAAAGGGTGTGTCGTTCATGGAAAACAAGGCTGAATGGCATGGAAAAGCACCGAATGAAGAACAGTATCTGCAGGCAGTCCGGGAACTGAAGGAGGCATGCGGTCATGAGTAAAACAGCAACCAGAACAGCTTACGGAAAGCGTCTCCTGGAACTTGTCAGCGAACATCCTGACATTGTTGTGCTGGATGCAGACCTTGCGTCCTCCATCCAGGTCAGCGGGATCAAACAGGAATATCCGGAGCAGTTTATTGAATGCGGGATCGCCGAAGCCAATATGATGGGCACGGCTGCAGGTCTGGCAGTTATGGGACTGGTCCCGTTTGCAGGAAGCTTTGCCATGTTTGCGGCAGGCAGGGCATATGAACAGATCCGCAACAGCATCGGCTACCCGCACCTGAATGTCAAGATCGGTGCATCTCATGCCGGCATCTCTACCGGAGAGGATGGCGCCTCGCATCAGTGCTGTGAAGACATCGCACTGATGAGAACGATCCCCGGCATGACAGTACTGTCACCGGCCGATGATATTGAAGCGATGGCCTGCGTCAGCGCGGCATATGAACATCAGGGACCCGTATATATGCGTTTCAGCAAATATGCCGTCGAAACATTCCACGATGAACACTATCATTTCGAGATCGGAAAGGGTGAAGTCCTGAAGGAAGGCAATGAACTGGCTGTCATCTCAACAGGCATTCTGACATCCGAATGCCTCAAAGCAGTGAACGCGCTTGAAGCAGAAGGCAGGCATATCCGCCTGATCAATATGTGTTCCATCAAGCCGATCGATGAAGCGCTGATCATCAAGGCTGCACAGGAATGCGGAAAGATCGTTACTGTGGAAGAACACAGTGTGATCGGCGGACTCGGTGAAGCTGTGTGCAGCACGGTATGCGAAGCCTGTCCCGTACCCGTACACAGGATCGGCATTCAGGATGTGTACGGCCGCAGCGGAAAAGGCAGTGTCCTGCTGGAGGAATTCGGCCTGACAGCGGAGCATCTGCAGAAGGAATTTGAAAAATACCTATAAGCCCTGTCTCATGCATTGACCTTGCCCGGACAAAAAGTCCGGGTTTTGAGATGAAAACAGTTCTCTTTCAAAGCATGCTTTGCTATAATTATCGGGTAAATTCGGAAGGTGGTTAATATTTATGGGAAGAGCACATGAAGTGCGTGCCGCATCAATGGCAAAAACAGCGGCAATTAAATCTAAGCTTTACTCACGTTTTGGCAAGGAGCTGTACATCGCAGCAAAGTCCGGTGTCCCTGATCCCGAGATGAACCTGTCCCTGAAACGCAAGATCGCTGAAGCTAAGTCAAATCAGGTTCCCGCAGACGTTATCAAACGTGCGATAGAAAAAGCAAAGGGCGGAACTGATGAAAACTATATTGAATGCAGATATGAGGGATTCGGTCCCGGCGCAAGCACAGTCATCATTGACTGTCTGACAGACAACAACAACCGTGCATTCACGGAAGTCAAAACAGCATTCAACAAATGCAAGGGCGCTAAGCTGGCAAACAGCGGTGCAGTTTCCTTCAACTACGAGCAGTGCGGATTATTCGTATTCCCTTATGAAGACGAAGAAGCAATGCTGGACGTTATGATGGAAGCAGAAGTCGATGTTCAGGATCTGAGTGTTGAAGACGGCATGATGACTGTCAAAACACTGTTCCAGGATTTCGGCAAAGCTCAGGACGCAATCGAAAAGGCTGTGCCTGGTGTTGAATTTGAAGTATGCGAAGTCACGATGCTGCCGAATGAGTATGTAACACTTGACACAGATGAGGACAAGGAAGCATTCCAGAAACTCATGAACATGCTCAACGACTGCGATGACGTCAACAAAGTCTACACAAACGTATCAGAAGAGTAACATTACAGAACGATCGTTCAGAATCAGCAGGAAGGACACATGAACCTTCCTGTTTTTTCGTTCTTTCAATATGGAATGTGCATATCACGGTCAGGCACAATAAACAGATGCTTTTATTTTGACTTTCTCCATGACTGCAGTAAACTGAAAAGTAAATTAAACGGGAATGCGAAAGGAGGAGAACAGGAAAAACTTCCCGGTCATAAAAATATAAATATAAAGGGGACAATGCAAAAGGGGAAAAAACAAGATCATTGTCCGGAAAGGAAAATATGACAGCTGAATATAAAGCACTGGCCAACAGTTGGATCATGTGGGCGGCCTGCCTGCCGGGTGTTGCAATTGTCATCTACCAGGCCTTCCTGATCTTCAGAAAATCCAAAAATGATGCTCTTCGCATAGGCTTGAGCGAAAAACAGGTTTCTTCATCCATCAGATCAGCAGCGATCACTTCGATCGGTCCCTGCCTGGTCATGATCACTGCCATGCTGGCACTGATGATGTATGACGGCGCACCGTTTGCCTGGCTGCGCACAAACTTTATCGGATCGATCACATATGAACTCCAGGGTGCACAGTTCGCTGCCGACGGCATCGGCATTGAACTCGGCAGCTCTGCAATGGACGCAAACTTCCTTGCAACAGCCTGCATCGTTGAAGCAGGCGGATGTGTCGGATGGGTCATCTTCTCGGCACTGTTCTCCGACAAGATGGAAGTCGTGAACGAGAAGCTTGCAGGCGGAAACATGCTGGCAGTACCGATCATCGGAACAGGCGCACTGATCGGCGTTTACTGCTCACTGACGATCGACCGTGTTATTCCATACGGCACACAGGTATACGGCGTATTTGCCGGTGCATTGGCAATGTACCTGCTGACACTCTATGACAGGAAAGTACATAAGCAGTGGATCAAGGAATGGGGCCTTACCATCTGCATGATCATAGGCATGCTCGTCTGCACAGTCATCGACCTGATGACAGGAGCTCTTTGAGCGGGGGGACATATCATGAATAAAGAACAGGAAAAAGTATATAAAGAGGAATATCTTCCTTACGTGATCAAGGTAGGCAAGATCACAAGCTGGATCTCACTGCCGCTGATCTTCATTCCCGCGCTGATCGTTGTTCTGGCATTCGGTGCCAGACCTGATCCGGGCGGAGTCATCACCGGTCTGATCGGATTGTGCTCTGCAATGCTGGCATGGTATATCGTTGACCCTGTCACACTGTATCCGATCCTTCACATCCCGGGCATGTACATGACATACCTCTGCGGAAACTCAAAGGAGATCCGTGCACCTGCAGCCACAGCTGCACTGTCTTCCGCAGATGTTGAAGCAGGCACGGAACAGGGAACAGTCGTAGCAGGCATCAGTATTGCCATCTCGATCTTCATTTCAGTCGGTACGATGACGATCGTCGCGATCCTTGGCAACGCGATCCTCTCGATCCTGCCGGATACAGTGCTTCATGCACTGAATTACCTGCTTCCCTCACTGTTCGGCACCATGTGCATGCAGAGGATCCTGCTGGACCCGAAGTCCACACTGATCATTCTGCCGGCAGCTGTCGTGCTGAAGCTGATGTCAAGAGCCGGATTCTTCAAATTCCTGCCGTTCGGCGGCGGTTATGCACAGATCCTGCTCTGCGTCATCGTCGGCGTCATCGTCGCAAGAAACGTACATAAGGATAAGATCAAGCCTGCAGGAAAATAACGGCTGGAAAGAAGGAAAACATGGATGAATTCAATGAGCGTGTACACGCATATATCGCCGCCAGATACTATGAACAGCTGACGGAAAAATTCGGAGAACGCGGAAAGAAAGCGTTTATCCACGCAACCCAGTATTACGCAGAACAGCGCGGCAGAAGAATGGCACAGAGAGCGATCCGCGACGGGAAAGAACTGACGTACCAGACATACCAGGAATACGGTGAATGGGTCAATACAGACTACTCAGTTGAGAACGGATGGTCCAACCAGGCGACTGTCACAAACTGGGCACCCGACCTGGAAACACATATCACGAGATGCCCGTGGCACACGCAGTTCAAAGAAATGGGTCTTGTTGAAGCAGGCCATACATACTGCGCGCATCTGGACAATTCGATCTGCAGGGGATTCAATCCCTATATCACATATGATGTGCTCCAGACACTTCATAAATCCGACTACTGCATCCATATCCTCAGAAATGTCAATTATGAGGTAGGCGAAAGCCATCCGAAGAAAAAGGAATACCTGAAGAACTTTGAGTATCACTGTGCTCATTCCTTCTGGTCTTATGCGGAAGTAACAGAAGCGATCTTCCTCTCCGAAGGAAAAGAAGTCGTTGAGAATGTACTGAAAGCATTCACCGAAGACTATGGTCAGGAAATGGCTGACACACTGATGAAATACAGGAACACGAACTTCAACGTATGTGACTGATCGATATGATTATAAAAGGATGACCCAGATCCGGTCATCTTTTTTTCTGCACATGGCAGCCTGGAGATATAATATGATCAATAAGATGGGAGAAATAAAGACTATGATCATCTGGCTGATCGTTATGATCCCCTGCAGTCTGCTGTTCTGCGGGCTGGGAATATATGCGTGGAAAAGAAAAGACCCGATGTGGTTTTACAGCGGGACTGAAGTCAAACGGGAAGAGATCAGGGACATCCCTGCCTATAACAGGGCAAACGGGATCATGTGGCTTTGTTTAGGTGCTTTCTTATGCCTGTG
>CAMOPG010000089.1:0-10671 GCA_946622165.1 uncultured Erysipelotrichaceae bacterium | reverse complement strand
GGGCAAGACAGCCATGAGGGACTGTCTTTTTCTTTTGTTTTTTGCGGGTATAATAAAAATATGAAAAACGAATGGAAACCATATCATCCCAGGATCCGCTGCTCCAGCCAGGCAGTGCATCTGGATACTGACGAGGAACTGAAACGATTTCTGCGTTCTTCCGGCAGGGCGCTGAACAGCATCGAGCAGGAAATACGGACGCAGTTCAAAGAACAGTACCGGCGTGATATCAAAATCAAAGGCAGCAGTCTGAGAACAGAGATTCTCATGCATGTATACGCGGACACAGTATTTCTGAAACTGCTCAGGCTTAATGAAAAACTGCCCGGACCTGTATCATCCAGGCTGGCAGTGCCTCTGAAGAAACTTCAGCATGCAACGGAAGTGATCGATATCGGTGAACGGTTCAACGACAGCAACCGCTTTGTATTTGACTGGCTGTCCATGGCAGAGCCTCTTCTGACGTCAGTCTTCAGACATCTGGTATAAAACAAAAGAGCATTGCTCTTTTTGTTTTTACTTCAGATAGGGGAATACATGGTCGAATGTATCGAGGATATGCAGGTCGGCCATGCTGTCGTAAGGCGTTGCGTCACGGTTGATCAGTACCAGACGGTCACCCCGGTAATAGCGGATGAATCCGGCCGCCGGATAAACAACAAGCGAGGTGCCAAGAACGATCAATGTGTCCGCTCCGGAGATCGCCCGGACCGCGCCGTCTATGACAGTCGAGTCCAGCGGTTCTTCATAAAGCACGACATCAGGCTTGATGATCCCTCCGCATTCACATCTGGGAATACCGTCCGCATTGATCACAGCATCAATGCCGTGGAATTTATGGCATCTCATGCAGTAATTGCGCAGTACGGATCCATGAACTTCATATACTTTCGTGGATCCTGCCTCTGTATGCAGACCGTCAATGTTCTGCGTCACGACACTGACATCCTTGCCGCGCTGCTCCAGCTCTGCCATATATGTATGGACACGGTTGGGCTTTGCGTCAGGAAACAGCATCCTGTTTTTATAGAAACGGTAGAATTCCTCGGGGTTTGCATCGAAGAAGGTGCGGCTGATGATCGTTTCAGGCGGATATTTGTATTCCTGGTGATACAGACCGTCCTGGGAACGGAAATCAGGTATGCCGCTGTCGGTGGATACACCGGCTCCGGTGAAGAATACAATTCGTTCGCTGTCGTCAATGATGTTCTGAAGCTGTTCGATCTTTTCGTTCATGGTGTGTTATCCTCCGTATGTTTTCCGGATCTCTTTCGAGATGTTCAGTAATTCATCGATCAGTGACTGCGGTCTGAGTACAGCGGCTTTGCCGCTGAACTGCAGCAGCCATGAGATCAGAGTCGGTGATACGCTGGTGCGGATCGCTGCCGTAAATGATGTCTCATCAACAGCGGTGATCATGATGTCGTATCCGAACTGGTCGAATACGATGCTGGACAGTGACAGATCAAACCGGCATACAACGGTCTGCGGTTCCCCGCGGTACATTCGGAAGCTTGCCTGCATATATGAATATACATCGAACGGGACATGCTCGGCTGACTCTGACAGTGCTGTGACAGACTCCATTTTGTCAATGCGGTAGGACGCAAAGCTTTTGTGGGTCTGCGAATACATGATGCAGTAATACCTGCCGCTGTCCGTCACTACGGCATACGGTACCGCCTCATATTTCTGCCTGTTCCTGCGGTAGTGCTTCTGCTTTGTGACGGAATAGTCAAAATAGCGGAATGTTACGGGATTCTGATGATGGATGGCATCCAGCAGCACGGAAAGACTGCTCATCAGTTCACTGTCAGGTTCACTTATGTCCCGCTTCGGCGTGAGGTAAACCTTGTCTCTCTGGTATTCGCTGAGCTGATCCAGAATGAAGCTGCTGAGCCGTGCAGATGTCTGTTCGTCCAGTGATATGGAATCACGCACGGCATTGACCGTGATGACAGCGTCCGCAACACTGAGCGCATGCCTGAAATAGTAGCCCTGTACAGGCGTATGCACGTAGCGGATATCATAGCCGCATCTCTGCAGAGCGTCCAGAGAACGGTAAACAGCACGTCTGTCAGCAGATATCCCTGCCTCATCAAGCATTGCTATGATCTGCGGCATGGTCAGTATGTGCTGCGCATCGGTATGTTCCTTCAGCAGCTGCAGCAGCCTGAGCATGCGTTCACCTGCATCTTTCATCAGCCGGTTCCTTTCTTTTTAATCATTGTACCATATTTGGTACATCGGTTGTTTCAAAAGGTACTAGGATATGTTCAGAAAGCAGAGGAAAGGCTATGAATCAGAAAGAAAAGTTTATGATCAACCAGGGACTCATGATTCTTGGATTTGCATACGCATTAAGCGACTACGATATGGCATCATGTGTGTTCGGCATCTTTGCGGCCGGCATGGCAGTATATGCACATTCCGCGGGCACATTGAAGAAAGGGATGGTTATCATTCCAGCCGCAGCACTGATGCAGGTGATCCTGGTCAATGTGATGCATATGGGGGAGATGCTGCCGTCACTGGGGTTCCTGACGGTATGCAATACCGTATGCGTATATCTCTGGATGCAGAGCTCATACAAAGCGATCGATGATGTTGTGCGCATGATGACCGCAGGATTCCTGATCTGTCTGATCATCATTCTCGGCCTGCCGGCAGGCGTGATCGAATTCTTTGCCGGAGCGGTATATGCGACAAGACTGCAGGAACTCGTATTCACAGCCCTGATCTTCATGCCGTGCATCATATCCTACGCTCTGAAATGCTGGATCGACTACGGCATTCCCGTTCATGAGCCGCAGAAACGTAAAACATTGGAACAGCAGGTACGTTTGCGTTAAAATAGGTTCCATGATAGATCAGCTGCTGAAAAAACTGATTCCCGATTATGACCGGGTCAATGATCTGAATGTCAGACGTGCGTACGGAAATCTTTCCGGCATGGTCGGCATCGCAGTCAATGCCGGTCTTTTTGCATTGAAGCTGTTTGCCGGCATCGTCGCCCGTTCATCCGCTGTGGTCGGTGACAGTATCAACAGTCTGACAGACGGCGTCACCAGCCTGATGACGATGCTGGCGTATCGTGCGGCATCCAAACCTGCTGATGCAGGTCATCCCTTCGGACACGGGAGACTCGAATATATCATCGGGCTCGGCGTATCCGAGCTGATCCTGGCAGTCGGCGCGGGACTTTTGTACGAGGGCGTGATCAAGTTCATTCATCCCGAGGAGATCACATTCCGCATCGTTACGGTGATCATCCTGGGCATATCGATCGCTGCCAAGCTGATGATGTATCTGTTCAACAAAGACCTGTCCGTCAGGATCGGAAGCCCTGTTCTGAAAGCAACCTCACTCGACAGTCTGAATGATGTCCTGACATCATCTGCCGTACTTGGCTCCTTTATCCTTTCCCGCATCTTTCCTGCTTTCCCGTTCGACGCTCTCACCACGATCATCGTGGCCCTCATGATCATCCGGACCGGCATCACAACAGCGAAGGAACTCATCTCGCAGATCGTCGGCAAACCCTGTGAAGCTGCCCGGAAAGGCGAGGTCGAAGAAGCGGTCAGTCATTATCCGGAGATATTCGGCGTCCATGATCTGATCCTGCATGACTATGGTCCGGGCAGGATGTTCGGAACCGTCCATGCGGAAATGAGCAGCAGGCTGAGCCTGAAAGAAGCACACACGGTCCTGGAACATGCCGAGGAAGAGATCTTTGAAAAATACGGCATCCGCATCGTGATCCATGCTGATCCGGTCGATCTGGAAGATCCGGTACTGGAACGCTATAAAACACTGATCGCATCCTATATGTATGAGAAAGGTCTGACTGCGCATGATATTCACCTGGAAGACGGCATACTGAAGCTGGATATTATGCTGGAAGATGATGAAACAGACCGGGAACAGATCACCGCGGAAGTTACGGAAGCTGTCCATAAGATATCACCGGATATCCCTGTGCAGATCGACTTTGACTTTAACTTTACGGAGAAAGAAGAATCATGAAAAGCAACATTCAGCTGATACTGGCTGCCCTGATCTGGGGATGCGCATTTGTTGCACAGAGCGTATCCATGGATTATATCGGGCCATGGACATTCAACTGCGTGCGATTCCTGATCGGAGGCATCACATTGACAATGCTGATCCCGCTGCTTGACAGGATCAGGGGAAATAAAGAAGGCATGACATGGAATAATCCTGTCCTGTACCGGGCAGGACTGTTCTGCGGACTGGCTCTGGCAGCCGCCAGCATGGTCCAGCAGATCGGCATCATGTATACAACGGTCGGAAAGGCAGGCTTTATTACAGCCCTGTATGTTGTGATCGTGCCGTTTCTTTCACGCCTGAAGGGAAACACGATCCGCGGCAATGTCTGGGCTGCTGCCCTGATCGCTGTTGCAGGTCTGTATCTGCTCAGTATGTCCGGCGTGCAGAGCCTGACAAGAGGAGACCTGTTTCTGCTTGGATGTGCGTTTTTATTTGCCGTGCATATCATGATCATCGATCACTTCGGACCATCGGTCGACGGTATTCGTCTGTCATGTCTGCAGTTCTACGCTGCAGGACTGATCTGCTGCGTCGGGATGTTCCTGAAGGAACAGCCTGTATTATCGGATATCCTGGCAGCGGCAGTGCCGATCCTGTATGCAGGCGTTATGTCATGCGGTGCGGCATATACACTGCAGATCACAGGCCAGCTCCACGCCGATCCTTCCGTTGCCAGCATCCTGCTGTCACTGGAATCTGTCTTTGCGCTTCTGGCAGGATTTGTTCTTCTGCATCAGGTCCTGACAGTCCGGGAAGTGATCGGATGCGTGCTGATGTTCGCGGCGATCATGCTTGCGCAGAAATGATGTACAGATTGTGTTATAATGTCTGAGTTTTAGAGGGTAAATATATGTCGATGATACTTGAAATACTGAAATCCATTGTCTTCGGAATCGTTCAGGGAATTACCGAATGGCTTCCGATCAGTTCTACAGGACATCTGAATTTTGTGAATCTGTTCATGCCGCTGAATCTGTATGATTCAGCCGCAATGAATGCGGAATACTGGAATATGTACAAGGTCGTGATCCAGTTCGGATCCATCCTTGCCGTACTGGTACTGTACTGGCATAAGCTGAATCCGTTCATTCCGTCCAAAACAGCGAATGAAAAGAGAAAAACATGGCGTCTGTGGCTGATGGCTGTGATCGCTACGATCCCGACAGGGATCATCGGTCTGCTGCTGGAAGACATCGTAGATGAAAAGCTGTCCGGACCGATGGTGTTCGGGATCATGCTGATCGTGTACGGCGTTCTGTTCATCGTTCTTGAGCGTTTCCAGAATAAGCCTGTTGTCAGATCGACAGGAATGATCACCGTTCCCAAAGCGTTCGGCGTAGGTCTGTTCCAGTCACTGGCACTGATACCGGGTACTTCCCGTTCCGGTGCTACGATCCTCGGATCGACACTGCTTGGCTTCAGCCGCCCGACAGCTGTTGAATTTTCATTCTATCTGGCGATCCCGACAATGCTTGGCGCTTCGCTGCTCAAGCTGCTCAAAATGAAGATGGCTATGGGTGCTTCCGGCATCATCGTTCTGCTTGTCGGCATGATCACTGCTTTTGCGGCATCCATGGCGTGCATCCAGTCACTGATGAAATATGTCCGTACGCACGGATTCAAGGCGTTCGGTATTTACCGTATCGTCTTCGGTATTCTGATCCTGATCCTTCTGGCACTGGGCAAACTGCCGACCGGCTTCGGAGCATGATCCTATGAACGGCACTGTTTCCATGGGAGGGCTGTTCCTGGAAGGACTGCTCTCTTTCTTCACACCATGTGTGCTTCCGCTGATCCCGCTTTATGTCGGTTATCTGACGACTGGCAGTATCGTTACGGATGCAGAAGGAAAGGTGCACTATGACAGAAAGAAAACATTCCTGTCGACACTGTTCTTTGTACTGGGTATCTGCAGCGTATTCTTCCTGATGGCTGCAGGAACAGGTGCTGTGCATGATTTCTTTCAGAAATATGATCTGCAGCTTCAGCTGATCGGAGGCTTTGTGCTGGTCGTTATGGGTCTGACATCATTCGGTGTCATCCAGATCCCGTTCCTGCTCCGTGAACACCGTTTCAGCATGAAACAGAAACGAAACGGTCTGCTCGGTGCATGGCTGATGGGATTCTTCTTCAGCTTTGCGTGGAGCCCCTGCATCGGACCTCTGCTTGCCAGTGCGATCATGACTGCCGCACAGGCAGAAACAGCTGCACAGGGATACATGTATATCGCTTCATATACACTCGGATTCATCATCATGTTCCTGGCTCTGGGACTGTTTACGGAAGAGGTCCTGGCATTTATCCAGAAGCACAGAAATATCGTCAAGTATACAGAGAAGATCGGCGGTGCCGCAGTTGTCGGCATGGGCTGCTGGATGCTGCATCAGGCATTCGGTACGATCAATATCCTGCAGAACAGGACGAGCGAACCGGTTGCCGAAGTCAGTCCAGAACAGACAGCTGACGCAGAGACTGCCGGCACGGATGCAGAGAAATACGGATTTGCGCTTCCCAACGCAGAAGGCGAGACCGTCAGGCTGACCGATTATACCGGAAAAGCCGTTGTCGTAAATTTCTTCGGAACTTGGTGCACGTACTGCAATCTGGAAATGCCGCATCTGCAGGAGATCGAAGAAACACGTGATGACGTCAAGATCCTGCTGATCGCAACTCCGAATGCAGGTGATGAAAAAGATGAGGCATACATCGAAAACTATATGTCCGAGCGCGGCTATACCATGGAGGTCCTGTATGACAGGACACTGCAGGTCACGCAGGAATACGGTATCTCCGGATATCCGACAACATATATCGTAAAACCGGACGGCAACTTCCTGGGCTATGTACCGGGATATGCCGATAAGGAAGCGCTTGACCATTATCTCGAAATGGCATATGAATGATCAAAAATATAGCATTGGCATTGGTTTTATGCTATACTGAGCAGGTATTTGAAATGAGGCAATAAAAAAAACCGCTTCAATTTAAGCGGCGGATTTATTAGCCTCATTTTTTTGTGGGGCGGAGAGGAAACGGTATGAAATACATCTTTGTAACAGGCGGTGTTGTTTCCGGACTCGGAAAAGGAATCACTGCAGCCTCACTCGGAAGACTGCTCAAGCAGCGCGGTCTGAAAGTCATTGCGCAGAAGCTGGATCCGTACATCAATGTCGATCCCGGCACGATGTCTCCGATACAGCACGGGGAAGTGTTCGTGACGGAAGACGGTACAGAGACTGACCTGGATCTGGGCCATTACGAACGGTTCATCGACGAGAATATGAATCATTTTTCCAATCTGACGACCGGCAAGGTGTATTGGAATGTGCTTCAGAAAGAACGCAAAGGGGAATATCTCGGACAGACGGTCCAGATCATTCCGCATATCACAGATGAGATCAAGCGCTTCATATACTCGGTCGGCGAACGTGCAAAAGCCGACATTGTCATAACCGAGATCGGCGGTACGGTCGGTGATATTGAATCACAGCCGTTTATCGAAGCGATCCGTCAGATCAGCATTGAACTCCCTGAGGAGGATACCTGTTTCCTGCATGTAACGCTTGTGCCGTTTATTCCGGGATCTGATGAGTATAAATCAAAGCCTACCCAGCATTCCGTCAAGGAACTGCAGGTCTCAGGTGTCAGACCTGATATCATTTTGGCAAGATGCGACGGTCATCTGCCGGATGACGTGAAGCTGAAGATCTCCCATTTCTGCAATGTCAGACCGGAATGCGTGATCGAAAATACAACGGTCGATGATCTGTATGAAGCGCCGATCATGCTGGAGAAGCAGAACTTCTCCCGTATCGTATGCAATAAGCTGAGAATTGATTCCACGCTCATCAACCTGGATGACTGGAACAGAATGCTCGGAAGGATACACAGCAGACAGCGTGATGTGACGGTCGCACTGGTCGGAAAATATGTCCGCCTGCATGACGCGTATCTGTCAGTCGTGGAAGCTTTGAAGCACGGGGGATATGAGAATGCTGCACATGTCAGGATCAAATGGATCGACTCGGAAGATGTCACGGAAGAAAACAGGGAAGAACTGTTTGCGGACGCTGACGGGATCCTGGTTCCAGGCGGATTCGGGCACAGGGGCATCGAAGGCAAGATCCTTGCCTGTGAATATGCCAGAGAAAACGATATCCCGTATCTGGGACTCTGCCTGGGTATGCAGATAGCGGTCATCGAATTTGCCAGACATGTCCTGCATTATGAAGATGCGGATTCCGGTGAGTTCAATGAAAACAGCACGCATAAAGTCATAGACTTCATGCCGGACCAGTACAAAGGAATGGTCATGGGCGGAACGATGAGGTTAGGTGCTTATCCATGCGCAGTCAGACCGGGCAGCCTGCTTGAAGCATGCTATCAGACAGACATGATCTCCGAACGTCACCGTCACCGCTATGAGTTCAACAATGCATACCGGGAAGAGTTTGAACTGAACGGGATGAGTTTTTCCGGCATCAATCCGGATATGGACCTGGTGGAAGCAGTGGAATATCCTGACAACCGGTTCTTTATAGGAGTACAATATCATCCGGAGTTCAAGAGCAGACCGAACAGAGCACATCCTCTGTTCCGTGAGTTCGTGAAAGCCTGCATACAGCATCAGTAAAGGAGTACAAAGCTATGACAGACAAGATCATCGTACTGGACTTCGGGAGCCAGTATAATCAGCTGATCGCCAGACGCATCAGGGAATTCGGGGTATACAGTGAACTGCATTCCGCCGATCTGACATTGGAACAGATCCTGGCATTCCGGGATGTCAAGGGTATTATCTTTTCGGGCGGACCGAACAGTGTTTATGAAGACGGTGCGCCGAAATGCGATCCTGCCATTTTCACATCGGGCCTTCCGATCCTGGGGATCTGCTATGGCATGCAGATGACGCATCATATGCTTGGCGGCACTGTCACGGCAGGGAAAAAGAAGGAATACGGCAGAACAGAGATCACTGCAGATACGGAATGTCCGCTGTTTGCCGGACTGCCTGAAAAACAGATCGTCTGGATGAGCCACGGGGATCAGGTCTCTGTACCTGCCGAAGGATTCCATGCGACGGCCTCCAGCAGCACATGTCCCTTTGCGGCATCTGCCGATGATGAGAGAAAAATATATACACTGCAGTTCCATCCTGAAGTGCGCAATACGGAATACGGTCTGAAGATCCTTTCCAACTTTGTGTTCAATGTATGCCATGCACAGAACAACTGGTCCATGAAAAGCTTTATCGATACACAGGTCGAACAGATCAGAAATACAGTGAAGGATGAAAAGGTACTGCTTGCGTTATCGGGAGGCGTTGATTCATCTGTTGTTGCGGCATTGCTGGATAAAGCTATCGGCAAAAACCTGTACTGCATGTTCATTGACCATGGTCTGCTGAGAAAAGGCGAGGCAGAATCCGTTATGGAAACGTTTGACAGAAATATGCATCTGAATCTGACAAAGATCGATGCGTCTGCACGGTTCCTGGAACGCCTGAAGAATGTATCGGAACCGGAGCAGAAACGCAAGATCATCGGCTCTGAGTTTATCTATACGTTCCGTGATGAAGTCAGAAACCTGCTCAAAGGTACGGATATCAAATGGCTGGCACAGGGGACATTGTATACAGATGTGATCGAAAGCGGAACGAAGACGGCACAGACGATCAAATCACACCATAATGTCGGCGGACTGCCTGAGGATATGAATTTCAAGCTGATCGAACCGCTTAACACGCTGTTTAAGGATGAAGTGCGCCAGCTGGGTATTGAGCTTGGCCTTCCGGAAGAAATGGTGTGGAGGCAGCCGTTCCCGGGACCGGGTCTTGGCATCAGAGTGCTTGGCGAAGTGACTGAGGAAAAACTGAATATCGTCAGGGAATCCGATGCGATCCTCAGAGAAGAGATCGCCAAAGCCGGTCTTCAGAGAGAGATATGGCAGTATTTTACATGTCTTCCTGACATCCGCTCTGTCGGAGTGATGGGAGATCAGAGAACGTATGAATACACTGTTGTCATACGTGCTGTTACGTCGATCGACGGAATGACTGCGGACTGGGCAAGAATTCCTTACGATGTACTGGATGTTATTTCTACGAGGATCGTCAATGAAGTCCCTTTGGTTAACCGAGTGGCGATGGATATTACATCCAAACCTCCCGGAACGATCGAGTGGGAATAGCATTTTGTGAACTGTGGTATATGAAATAAACCGCTGTATATCATATTCACTCATATCTACGTATTATATGTATTTCACGTGTCTGCTACCATTTTGATACCAAAAATGGTAGCAGCTTTCTTATTGCGGCAACATATCGATTTATCACCCACTTTATCACCCGCTTTTGCTATGAGACAGGTGGGTGATAAGCTTAGATTAATAGACAAACCCATTACCTTGACAGGCTGCATCTGTATAGAAATGGATGGTCTGATATTATTCTAAAGCGGGAGAATATACTTTAAAAATATACTTTAAATGCACTTTATGATATACCTTAAAAAAGGATATTGAAAATGAACTTAGGTAACTGTGGTATATGAAATGAACCGCTGTAGAGACTGCTGAAAATGTCAGCCACTGAGGGAG
>CAMOPG010000088.1:0-10909 GCA_946622165.1 uncultured Erysipelotrichaceae bacterium | reverse complement strand
GCTGTGATCGACAGATCAAAGCGGGCAGAACACTGACACAGGAAACAGATCACAAGGGCACAGATACCATAGACATGGCATCTGTGCTTTTTTCAGCGGACATCAGTATCGTTTCAGCCATGCAGGACTGCATTCCGCTTGATCCGGAGTATCATCAGCACATATCTGTTACACCATCTCTAATATGATGCAGATGACTCTCAAGGACTCAGCTGCGGAGCTTCAGTTTCTGCTTCAGCTGATCTTTAAAATTCACCGGACTGTCGTGTGCAAGATTTAAATATCCTCACAAGTATGCTAAAATTGCAACTATGAAGCATTCATTGATCAAAAAAACAGCGGTGCTTTGTTTATCGCTTCTGATGCTTGCCGGATGCGGCGAAGACGGGATCGATGTAGCTGCCGAAGTGTACAGAAAACTTGCTGAGGCGACCGAGATCCCGGCACATCAGCCGACATACAACAGTACCTGTTATATGTATTACAAGCAGCCCTATGTCGGAAGGATCACATCAGATCTGACAAGCAACGTTTTCTCGCTGAACGGCACGCAGTTTGTCATGAACCTGAATGTTCCCGGGATCATCAACAGGGCATATTATCCTGATGAGATATTGGGAGGACTGAATGTCAAAGGTGCTTCCATCATCCTGGAAACAGCAGGGAAATATGATAACTACGACGGGGAACAGCAGACGTATGTCTGCAGGATCTACAGGTCGTCATCGGCCTATGTAACGATCATGACGACAGACAACGCAGAGTTCTTTGCCGTCAGCAAGCGCTATGAGGTATCATCGCTTGCCTATGAAATGCTCGTGATCGCCAAATCGCTTGATGTGGATCGGGATGAAGTTTTGGACCGCTATTCAAGCCATAGTGTGATATCCTATCAGAAGAAGAAACTCGAACTGTTCCAGAATATTACACCTGTAAACGGTGTTATCGATGAGCTGTTTGTCGACAACAGCACAAACGGCATGAAGATGGGGGATAACGGCGGTTATCCGGAACCTTCGCCATCTGCGACGCCGGGCGAACCGCTGTGGCCTGTATACACCGAAACAGCAGGCCCGGAAACAGCGGGACCTGAGGAAACAGGTGCTCCGGAATAGGATGACTATTAACAAGAATGATGAATTGTCTTAGAATAAACATGACAGAAAGGAATTAACAGCATGCTGAAAAAACTGCAGAGCCTCTTATTTGAAGAAGAGGAAATTGAAGAAGAGGAAACCGTTGAAGAACCGGAACCGCAGCCGGAGCCTGTACGCAAACGCAGGAAGGAAACAAGACCTGAGCCCGCAGAGACAGAGCAGGTCCAGGCAGAAACCAAGACCACAATGCAGAGAATCGACGTGACACAGCCGCTGCAGACGATCGGCAGTGCTGTACCAGCCGCTAACGAATCTGTATTCAAACCTGCAGAGCCGGAAAAACCGAAGGGACTCGGCCTGACAGTTGACGAACTGGAAGGTACAGCAAAACAGCAGGCACAGCCGGAACCTGCAAAACCGGCAGCACCCGTTCCTGCTAAGCCGTCCCGCCAGAGAAAGTCCGGATATGATTTCTCACCGGTCATCTCACCGATCTTCGGTGTTGATGAAACAGATATGAACGCCGTTAAGGCAACCGTAGGCTCCAGAAGGGGAAAGAAGGATGACGAAAACGTTTCGAAAGTCATCAGCCCGATCTACGGTGCAACCAAAGAAGAAGAGTCACCGCTCGCCTCCGCTCCGAAACCGTCAGCTACCATGAAGCCTGTACAGCGTGCGGAAGAGTCTGTATTTAATGCGCCTCAGTCAGCTGCGCCTGCTGCAGCGGCTGCAGATGACGATGTTCCGGAATTCTCACTGGATGATATCCTGAGAGTCGGGGATGAGCAGTATGCAAAAGACAACCGTATGGTCATGCAGTCACTGTTCCCGGATCTTGACGGCAGTGATGAAGATGTTCCGGATGAAACAACTGTTGTTGACAGCAGGAACGTCACTCCTTACGGTACGATTGAAAGGAAAAACTAATGAAATACTATTTCATCGGCATTAAAGGCACGGGCATGGCTGCTCTTGCCTGCATGCTGCATGATCTGGGAAACGACGTAAGCGGAAGCGATCTGGCGAAGCATTTCTTCACGGAAGATGAACTTCGCAAAAGAGAGATTCCGCTCTTTGAGTTTTCACCGGACAACATTCCGGATCATGCATCTGTCGTGATCGGCAACGCCTTCCTGGAAGACTTCCCGGAGGTGATCGCCGCAAGAAACAATCCGACATGCACATGCATGCGCTATCACGAATTTGTCGGATCATTCCTGAAGCCTTATCATCTGATCGCGATCGCCGGAAGCCATGGCAAGACGACAACGACCGGAATGATGTCATGCGTCATGAAAGAAAAGGGAAACACGGGCTGGCTGATCGGGGACGGCAACGGCCATATCGATTCGGCTACGGAATACTTCTGCCTGGAGGCAGATGAATTCCGCAGACATTTCCTTGCCTATACGCCTGATTACGCGATCATCAATAACGTTGAGATCGATCATGTAGACTACTTCAAGGACAAGGCGGATTACCGCAGTGCCTATGAAGAGTTCTCATACAATGTCAGAAAAGCAATGGTGCTCTGGGGTGATGACAGTGAGGCAAGACTCCTGAAGCTGAATCCCGATATCGAGCACTACTGGTTCGGTGAATCGGAAGGCAATGACTTCCGGGCAGTGAATGTTGATGAACGCAGCGACGGAATGGACTATGATGTCATGTTCCGCGGTGAGTTCAAGGGTCATTTCTCCCTGCCGTTTGTCGGACATCATCTGCTGCTGGATTCCCTTGGCGTCATCAGCACAGCACTGCTGGAAGGCATGAAGGCTGAAGACATTGAGCGCGGACTGTGCAGTTTCAAGGGCGTCAAGCGCAGATTCGTGATCGAATATGACGGAGACAATACCTATGTGGATGATTATGCGCATCATCCGACGGAAGTAGCAGTGACGATCGCTTCTGCCAGGAAGCGTTTCCCTGGCAAAAAGCTCGTCGCGATCTTCAAGCCGCACCGCGCGTCCAGAGTCCTGTTCTTTGCGGAACAGTTTGCGGATGCTTTGAAACAGGCGGATAAGGTTTATCTCTGCGACTTTACCAGCATTGATGATAAACAGGACGGAACAGATATCGATATTACATATCTGCAGGAACGCATACCCGGGTCAGTCGTTCTGAGTGAAGATGAAACAGGGGCGAAGGTTCTTTCAGAAGAAAAGCCTGCAGTATTCCTGTTCATGTCAAGCAAAGACATCTACTGGCTTGCGCAGCTGGTTAAAAAACACAACTGATGACAGGAGACCTGAAACAGGTCTCTTGTTTTTTATCTTTATCCATGATTAAAAATGATCAGTATTTTTACATGGCAGGCAGCAGGATAAATTCAGTTAAGCGCTACCACCAATGTTGAAAAGATTTTCATAAAGAATTATACTAAAGAAGCAGAGGTATGAAATTATGGATGAATTATTACTTGCATTATCGAATGTTTCAAGTCAGGTAGTACCGATTGCCGGTGCGCTTGCACTGATTTTTCTGTGTATTGTTCTGAACAGATTATGGAAACTGCTTGAAGCGATCACAGCTACAGTCAAAAATCTTGATCCTACGCTGAAACTTGTAGACCAGAGTATTGAAAAGGTTCAGGCTCCGCTTGATACAGTCGTCAAGCTCAGTCATACAGTTGATGATGTCAGAGACAAGACAGCTGAATCAATTGCACGTCTTTCTACAAAGACAGCCGAGGGCACGGAAAGCCTGAAGAGCTTTGTGCAGGAAAAACTGAATAAGGCTGAGGTCACTGAAGAAGAGGCGGCTGAAAATGAGTGATGAACTGAAACAGGCAGCTGATCATTATTCTGAAGTAGAAGAAAAGGTCGCGGAATTGAAAGAAAAGCTGTCGGATCTTGCGGCGGATGTACAGGAAACCGTCGAAAGAGAAGACAGAAAGTATTCGATCCCGGATTTCAAGCGTTCCAAAGACCAGAACAGGTCATTGGAAGATCTCAAGGCAAAAACAGGTGATACTGTCAGCAGATCTTTCTCCGGCACAGTTGAAAGACTCGGAGACTTCTATGACAGGAATCTGAAAGAAACCATTGAAAGTGCTGCAGGCAAGGCAAAGTCAGCGGCTGAGGACGCTTATAATACGCTGTCAATGAAGCTCAGCGATCTTCGCGAAGGTTCCAAAGAAGCGGCAGAGGAAGGCATTGAAAGAACTGCTGAAGCTTCTGAAGAAGCAGAGAAGGCAGCAGAATCCGCAGCTGACAAAGCCAAAGAAGCACTCACCGGTCTTGCCGGGAATGTGAAAGAAAAGCTTGAGAACATCGATACTGATGAACTGAAGAATACATTGGCTGAAACAGGTTCCAAAGTCGCTGCATATGCTGAAAAGGCATATAAGAGCGTCAGTGAAAAGCTGAGCGGCAAGGATTCTGAAAAACCCAAAGACAGCGAATAACAGATTCAGGATCAAATTGCCGGGTATTCCGGCAGTCAATCATAAAGCAGTACAAGGAGGCATAATTGAAATGAGTGAGGAACTGAAAAAGCTCGAAGATCTTGCTGAAGAAGGAAGAGAAGCAGCAGGAGAAAGAGCGGACAAGGTAACAGCAGCAACGGAAGAAGCTGCCGGCAAAGCAGAGTCTTTCTTTGAAGAAGCAAAGCAGGCACTCGGTGAATGGACAGAAGCAGCTAAGGAAAAGGCTGCCGAGCTCAAAGAGGCGGCAGAAGAATTCGCTGAGGGATCCAAGAAAGAAGCTGGTGAAAGAGCTGATCAGCTGAGCGAAGCATTCGGCGATGCGGCTGAAAAAGCAAAGGCTAAGTTCGAAGAACTGAAAGAAAAAGCACAGGAATCCTTTGAAGAAGCAAAGGAAGATGCACAGAAGTCTGCTGATGAATCCAGAGCTGCTGCCGGCGAAAGAGCTGACCAGCTGACAGAAGCAGGACAGCCTTGTGAAGCAGTTGAAGAAGCAAAACAGGATGCGGCTGAAACTGCTGAAGAAGTGAAAGAAGCAGCATGTGAAGCAGTTGAAGAAGCTAAACAGGAAGCTGCTGAAGCTGCTGAAGAAGTGAAAGAAGCTGCTGAAGAAGTGAAGCAGGAAGCTGCAGAAACTGCTCAGGAAACAAAAGAAGCAGCGGAAGATCTGAAAGATACAGTCACTGAAAAACTGAGTGAAACAGCTGACAAGGCAAAAGAAGTATTCAATGATCTGGCTGGAAACGTAAAAGAAAAGCTGGATGATCTGGATCTTGATGATCTCAAGCAGAGTCTGAGCGATGCCGGAGAAAAGGCAAAGGCATTTGCCGGCACAGCATATAAGACACTGAGCGAAAAGCTGAACAGCTTTGGTCAGGATGAGGGCTCAGGCACTGTGCGCAGTGCTGCAGCTGAAGAACCTGAAACAGAAACAGCGGAAGAAAAACTGAATGATACCGTCAGCAAACTGAAGGACGAAGCCGAGAAGGTAGGCGCTGCTGTTACAGAAGGCGCAAAGTCAGTTCAGAAGGCAGTCGTTGATTTCGCTTCCAAACCTGAGGTGAGAGAAGCGCTGGACAATATCACAGATACTGCCAAGGATATTTACGATAAAGGTGTTGAAACACTGAAAACGATTCTTAAGAAATAAGATTAAACTGCTGATGCAGTAGGAGGCCGGAAATGAAACGAGTTACTATATATGATGTCGCTAAGGAAGCCGGTGTCTCCCTGGCCACTGTTTCCCGTGTCATCAACGGCAGCGATGTTGTAAAAGCACCGACACAGGAACGAGTTCAGGCTGCTATCGAAAAGCTTGGTTATAAACCCAATGCTATCGCGCAGGGCCTGGCTTTGCAGAAGACAACGACCATCGGGCTTGTCGTACCGGAAGCCAGTTTCACCTATACCGGTCAGATCATCAACGGTCTGATCGATGTCGCAAAGATCTATAACTACAACATTATGCTGCATACGATCACTGAAGGCATTACAGATGTCAATGAGATCGTTGAGGAGATCATCAAGAGCCGTGTTGACGGTGTGATCGTCTATAACGATAAGCTGATGATGCCCGAGATCGAACAGCTGTCCAAGTATAATATTCCGATCGTTGTCATCGGGAACCGTGTCAAGGCTGATAATGTATGCTGTGTTTATGTAGATATTGAGAAGGCAGTCTATGAACTGACGCTGAAATATCTGGAAGAAGACAAGACCAACATCGCGATCATCGAAGATCGTAAGAATCATTATTCCAGCAAGCAGATGGTCAGCGGAGCAGAACGTGCGTTTGCGAAGAAGGGCATGAAGTTTGACGGTTATCTGGAGATCCCTTCAGATACCAGAACGAGCTATGCATTCCTCAGCAGATGGCTCAAGGATCACCATTATGATCTGATGATCGGCAACCGTGATTCACAGGCAATGGCGATCGTGAATACAGCAAGAGAAAACGGAATCGATGTTCCGAACGATATGGAAGTCGTCTGTGTCATAGACACAAAGTACAACTCCATGATGCGTCCGCAGATCTCCAGCTTCTCGATCCCGTCATATGACCTGGGAGCTGTATCCATGAGGATCATGACGAAGATGCTGAACAATCAGAATGACGTGCATCCCGAAACAGAGCTGAGCTATCTGTTTACGCCGCGTCAGACAACGAAGAATTGACATTCAAACCAACGGCTGTTATAGTCGTTATGGCTGTGAAAGGAATAAGTACTTTATGTGAAGCCGCACTAGAGACGTCCCGGCTGGTGAAAGGGAACGGCAGAGCATGTAAGGAATACATCCCGGAGCTTCCTGTCTCAAAAGGCAGGGCGTGTGCGCCTGCGTTAAAGGCATAGATGAGTGCATGAATGATTTCATGAACTAAGGTGGTACCGCGCTGAGGCGTCCTTAGAATGTAAGGGCGCCTTTATAATGCGCTCAGGGAGGAAACGGAAATGGAATTTATTGAAGAACTGAAATGGCGCGGTCTTGTTAAAGACTGCACCGATTATGACGGACTGGTTGAGCAGCTGAAAAACCCGACGACCATTTACTGCGGTTTTGACCCGACTGCTGATTCACTCCATGTCGGTCATCTGCAGCAGATCATCCTGCTGAGAAGGTATCAGAATGCAGGTCATACGCCGATCGCACTGTGCGGCGGCTTCACAGGTATGATCGGTGATCCCCGTCCGACGACGGAGCGCAAGCTGCTGACACATGAAGAAGTGCTTCACAATGCGGACTGCATCAAGGAACAGCTTGCAAAGTTCCTGAAATTCGACGGCTCAAATGCTGCGATCATGGAAAACAACAATAACTGGCTGGGTGATATGAACCTGCTCAGTTTCCTGAGGGATTTCGGCAAACTGTTCAACGTATCCTACATGATCAACAAGGATACGATCAGAAAACGTCTTGATTCCGGTATTTCCTATACAGAATTCAGCTACACGATCCTGCAGGCGATCGACTGGCTCTTCCTTTACAGAAGACATCACTGCCAGATCCAGATCGGCGGCTCTGATCAGTGGGGCAACCTGACGACCGGTCTTGAACTGATCCGCAAGGAAGAAGGAGAAACCGCCAAGGTATTCGGCATCACTTCACCGCTGATCACAAAGTCCGACGGTTCAAAATTCGGCAAGTCCGAAGGCAAGAATATCTGGCTGGATCCTGAACGTACAAACGCTTATGAATTCTATCAGTTCTGGCTCAATACACCGGATGCTGACGTGGTTGACTACCTGAAGCGTCTGAGCCTGCGTTCTCCGGAAGAGATCATGGCACTGGAAGCTGAGATGAAGGAACATCCGGAACTCAGAAATGCTCAGAAGGCACTGGCTGAAGAGCTGACAGAGATGGTGCATGGTGCAGAAGGACTTGAAAAGGCAGTTCGTATTTCCGAAACACTGTTCGGCGGCGACATCATGAAGCTGAGCGGTGCCGAGATCAAAGAAGGACTGCAGGATGCCGCAAAGAGCGAGATCGCCGATGGAACGACTGTGATCGACGCGCTCGTATCCTCCGGTGTTTCCCGTTCCAAGGGTGACGCAAGAAAACTGATCCAGCAGGGCAGCATCCAGGTCAACGGACAGAAGATCACTGATATCGGTGCTGTTCTGACAAAGGCTGATGCGATCGACCAGGAATTCTCGATCCTCAAAAAGGGAAAGAAAAACTACACGATCCTTACCTTCAGCAAATAACTCCATCAAAGTGCATCCGCAGGGGTGCGCTTTTTTTTCAGGCGTTGTCAAAAATACGGATCTGTATACTGAATCTGTTCCGTCAGGACGCAACAGCCATGTTATAATCACATGGAGGTATTTTATGCGAAAATTACTGATTTGTCTTTTTTCATATGCATTGATACTGTCCGGATGCGTGATGCGCAGGAATGACAGTGAGACAGCGGCGCAGACCGCATATGAAGGATATTATAAAGCGATCGAGGACAATGAGCGCTTCATCGGAAGATCGCTTTACTATACGATCAGTGCGCAGATGAGCAATATGCCTGACGGAACACACCGCTACTACGTATTTCTCGATAATGCACAGGTCTCCATGTATGATGTCACAATGATGGCAGTTGAAAACGATGTTGCTTTTGAAGACTCCAAGAAGATGATGCCGAGCGTAGGCATTTTTGATTCAAAGGATTACAGCCTGATCCCTTATCAGGCAAATGCCGATGCAGGATACGTCAAGGGTCTTGTGCTTGGCGGGGAATGCGAAGAGAAAGAAGTCAGACTGAAGCTTCTGGTTGAATGGAAAGACAGAAACCGTGAGAAGATCACACGTGAATATATATCTATGGTTCTGACAACAGACGGATTTACTTATCCGTCAGATATGATACCTGAGCCTGTACCGGAGAGCACTGCTGAACCTTCAGCACTGCCTGAGGAGGAAACTGATGAGCACTGATACATCTTCAAGAGTGAAACAGTCATTTCTGGCAGGTTCTCTGACCAGTTCTGCCGGCGTGTTTCTGGCAAAGGCGATCGGTCTGTTCTATGTGATCCCGTTTACTGCTCTGGCCGGTGAAAAGAACATGATCTTCTATTCTGCGCCTTATACATACTACAATGTCCTGCTGCAGATCAGTTCTGCCGGACTGCCGTATGCGATCGCTGCGATCGTTGCGAAGTATGTAACACGCAACGACTATAAGACCGTTATGCTGATCAGAAGGCTTTCAACAGCGATCCTGAGCGTATCAGGATTCCTGATGTCGATGATATTCATCCTCATCTCCAAGCCGCTGGCAACAGCTATTCTTGGCTCACAGGCAACAGGTCTTGATATATCGCAGATGCGTACATGCTTCATGATCCTGGCCATTGCACTGTTCCTTGTCCCGATCCTGTATTCATACAGAGGTTTCTATCAGGGCATGAAGGAACTGCGTGTCTATGCCGATTCACAGGTCCTTGAACAGATCGCCAGAGTTGCAGCACTGCTGGGACTTGGCTATGTGACTGTCAAGATCCTTCGCTTCAACAGCATCTGGGCTGTATACATGGCGATCCTCGCAACATCGATCGGAGCGCTCTGTGCGATCCTGTTCTACAGCCGGTTCGACAGGCGTCATATCGGTGCGATCGCAAGAACAGCACGTGCACAGGAAACACCTGCTGTCAGAAAAAACGATATCCTCAAAGAGCTGTTTGCGTTCGGACTGCCGTATCTGTTTGCGGCGATCCTGGGCAATTCACAGACATTGATCAATACAAACTTCTTTGTGCCGACAATGACGAAGCTCGGCATGCAGTATGAAACTGCCACGCTGATCTACGGCATCATCGAGGTGCAGTGCGATAAGCTGACATCCATTCCGCAGGTGTTGGGTGCTGGATTCTCTGTCGGCATCGTTCCTTATATGACGACAGCCCTGGAAACCAGAAACATGAAGGATCTGCGCAGGTATGTGCGTGAGTGCCTGGATACGGTGCTTTACATCGGTGTGCCGATCTGCTTCTGTCTCTGCGTGCTGTCGCGTCCGATCTATTGCGTCATGTACGGAAACGCAAACCTTGAGTACGGTGCACAGGCATTGTCCTATGCCGCGCTGCTTGCAATCGTGACAACGATCACGCCGGTCTGCAGTTCCATGATGATGACGCTTCATCTCAGAAAAGAAAGCATCTTCTATCTGCTGATCGGATTTATCGTCAAATGCGTGACATTCTATCCTGCGATGCGACTGATCGGCTATCCCGGAGCGATCATTTCCAGTGTTCTGTGCAGCTGCACGATCATCTATCTGTGCCTTGGCAAGATCAAAAACAGATACGGCGCAGCCTATGGACAGACACTGATCAGACTCTTCAAGATGATCCTCGGCTGTATGGCAATGAACGGCGTATTTGCACTGATCGAGCTTGCTGGCTTTACATTCAATACCGTATCCAGGATCGTATGCCTTGGTCAGCTTGCGCTGGTCGGAATTGCCGGCATGATCGTTTATATCTCTGTGACTGCCGCAATGAAGGTGCCGCAGGCAGTATTCCATAAGTCAATGAAGCAGCTGCTCACAGGCGGCTTCCGCAGGAGATGATCCTGATGAGGCTTGATAAACTGCTGGCTGATTCCGGATACGGAAGCAGAAATGACGTGAAGAAGCTGCTGAAGAACAAGCTTGTTTCCGTCAACGGACAGATCGTAACCAACCCCGGACATAAAGCGGATGAAGCGCATGATGTCATAACGGTAGACGGGGAAACTGTCCGCTACCGCAGATATGCTTATTTCCTGCTGAACAAGCCGAAAGGGTATGTCAGTTCGACCGATGATCCGGATTCCGTTCTCTATCTGATCGATGAGCCGGATAAAAATCTGTTTCCATGCGGAAGGCTCGACAAGGATACGACAGGGCTGCTTCTGA
>CAMOPG010000087.1:0-11024 GCA_946622165.1 uncultured Erysipelotrichaceae bacterium | reverse complement strand
TATCTGCGCATGATCGCATATAAAGATGATCTTTCATTCCTGAGGATCGTCAACAAGCCCAGAAGAAATATCGGCAAGAGAAGGATCGCATATCTGAAGGAATACAGCGAGGCACATGGATGCACATTGTATGAAGCACTGCAGTTATGCGCTGAAGATGAACTCTTCCGTTCTACCCAGGCACATTCATTTATCAATCTGATCGAATCATTCAATGCATCCTATTCAAGCCGCACGGTATCCCAGGTTCTTGCAGAGATCCTGGATGAGAGCGGATATGAAAAGATGCTCAGGACACAGGGTGCACAGGAACGCCTGGATGAACTGGCTGAACTGAAGCAGTCCGTATTTGAATTCGAAGCCTCCTGCGGAGAGGAAACAGATCTGATCACATGGCTGAACCAGATCGCGCTGTTCACGCGGCAGGATATGCCGGAAGGTTCTGATGAAGTCCGTATGATGACGATCCATACTGCAAAAGGCCTGGAATTCCCTTATGTGTTCCTGTGCGGCATGAGTGAAGGGATCTTCCCGTCCAGAAGGGCAGACAGCCAGACTGCCATGGAAGAAGAAAGAAGGCTGGCTTATGTAGCGATTACAAGAAGTGAGCGGAGACTTTATATATCTGATGGAGAAGGCAGAAACTTCGATATGACAGACAGGTATCCGTCCAGATTTGTACTGGAAATGAAAGATACGCTGGACTTCGTGAACGAACTTCCGGAAAGCCTTCTGAAAAACGCCTCTGCTTATATATCCGATCAGGAGGCAGGTCTTGCCGAAGCTGCTGACTTCCCGTTCACCATCGGAGACAGGGTAGCTCACCCTGTATTCGGAGAAGGAACGATCGAATCGATCGATCCCAAAGAAGGGGTCATCATGGTGAAATTCGATCAGCTCAATACATCCAGAGGAATTGCCTGGAAAGCTGCCAGGAAACTGAAAGTACTTTAAACAGCAATTTCAATTTATCAAAGAGCATCATTTTGACTGACATTATCCATTGCGGCATATGCTGATCATTTCATAACTATTCAAGCTTGTTTTGAAATTTCATTTATTACCGGATATTCAACATAGATTAAACAGAATATATGGAGAAGACAAAAGAAGAATTACTGGCTGTCATTGAACAAAAAGATCGGCGGATCAATGAATTGGAAAGACTGCTGAAACAGTACGGTATTTTTATTGCGGATCCGAACAATAAGTTATCTGCAGAAGAAAAGATCAGAGTGTTCCAGGATTACTTTCGCTGCAGAACTGATATTTATGCTGAGCGGTATTTCAGCAAAAAGAATAATAGATATGGCTGGGCACCTGCCTGCAGCAACAGTTTTAAGGAAAACTGTCCTAAAAAACATGGCAGATTTAATTGTTTTCAATGCACAAACAGATCTTTTCGGCCATTGACCGCGGATGTTCTGCGAGCTCATTTTCAAGGCAAAAACCAAGGAATCGGATTGTATCCTATGTTCGATGACAATACATCATGTTTCCTTGCGATTGATTTTGATGATGATAACTGGATGGAAAACTTACTCAGTGTGTACAAAGAAGCAATAAAGTACAAAGTTTATCCTGTGATGGAAAGATCTCAATCCGGATATGGCGGTCATTTATGGTTTTTCTTTGCTGAGCCTATCAAGGCTGTTTCAGTCAGAAAATTCGGTGAGTTTTTCATTCGCGAAGCAATGAAAAATAATAGAGGATTATCATTTTCTTCTTTTGACAGAATGTTCCCGAACCAGGATTATATTCCGGATGAAGGTAAAGGAAATCTGATTGCTGCCCCATTACGCTATGATGCTTTCCGTAAGGGGAATTCAGCATTTATCAATATTCAGCAGCAGGTAATACCAAATCAGATCGAATACTTGACGTCCAGACCGAAAATAACGCTGGAGGAGATCAATTCAATACTTGCGCTCAGAAGTACTGAAGACTATTTCTTTGATAATGATCAATTGTCTTTATCACTGACAACAGATGTTAAATACGTCAGAAAAATATACGGTAGTGTATCAACATCATTGCAGCTTGAAAAAGAAGGAATGAATGCCGTTACCAGAAATATTCTTCTTCGATGTGCATCTATGTATAATCCGAAATATTTCGAACTGCAGCGGCTTCATAAACCGATTTATATCAATTCTGAGTTCAGCAGGGTTCTTTCATATTACGAGGAAGATGATAAATATCTATACCTGCCGCGAGGACTATTTCCAGTTATTCAGCATGCAATGCCGGAAACACATTTTCAGATAGAGGATCATACTTGTTCAGGCAGTCCAATCGAGGTCAGATTTCTCGGAATGCTGAGAGATGATCAGCTGGAAGCAGCTGAAGTGATGCTTAAATATGACATGGGTATTTTACAGGCTGTACCTGGCTATGGAAAAACCGTTATCGGGCTATATTTAATTGCAAAGCTGAAAGTGAACACATTGATCCTTGTGGATAGTAAAGAGATCCAGGATCAATGGGAAGAGCGTATAGAACAGTTTTTAGAGTATCCGAAAGCACTAAGAAAAAAAGACAGATTCGTATGCAAATATAATGGGACTTCAAAACGGCTGAATGGTCATATTGATATCGCAATGGTCAGATCACTGAAAAATCATGAGGATCTTTCTTCTTTGTTAAAGGATTACGGATTAACTATCATAGACGAATGCCATCATGTTGCATGCGATAGTTTTCTTCATGTAATGAGACATGTACGCAGTAAATATATATTTGGCTTGTCTGCAACACCAAAACGTGATGACGGTTTATTTAAAGTGATTACAATGTACTGCGGACAGATCAGAAAACAAGTCTCTGAAAAGTCAGTAAAAAGGACGTATTCATTCCGGCAGTATCTGATTCCGCGATATACGAACTGTCGTGTCCTGAAAGATCGGTATTCGTATACATATATGTGCACAGAACTGATGAATGATCATGTACGAAACTATATGATCGTTAAGGATGTGCTTCGTGAATATCAAGAACGCAGTAATATCATTTTATTGACAGAAAGAATAGATCATCTGAAAATACTTTTTAAAATGCTGGAAACAGCATGTGACAATGTTTATATGCTGAATGGAGCGGCAGGCAGAAATGAACGTAAAGCAACTCTGGATGAAATAAGAAACATTAAGCATCAGTATATTCTTCTTGCGACCAGCAAACTTCTGGGTGAAGGATTTGATCTGCCATCGCTGAATTGCCTGTTCCTTGTGCTTCCGATCTCGTCTAAAACGAGAATCACTCAATATACCGGAAGAATTCACAGAACATCAGAACAGAAAGATCTGGTCAAAGTATATGATTACGTGGATACACAGATTCCAATGGCACAATCAATGTACTATAAACGTCTGAAACAATATCAGGCGGAAGGATATTATGTCTATACCGAACATGAAGAGATAAATGTTGATCAGATTTTGTATAGCAAAGAAAATTTCGAAGAAGTGCTGATTCAGGATATCAAAAATGCAGAGTCAGAAATAACTGTTTTTGCGGTCAAATCAATTCTATCAAGGGTAAAGAAATTCCATGGATTACTAATGAAAGCAGTGCAGAAAGGTGTGACTGTAAATTTTGTACAAAATTCTGAAAAACAGATCGATGAACAGGTGAGAGCGTATTTGGAAGGCTTAGGCGCAAATATTATTTTTGCTCAGCACGGCAAGCATTTCATTGTAATTGACAGGTCAATTGTCTGGAATTGCAGTTTTGATCTTTTCAGTAATATACCGTCTGATGGTTTTGCAACAAGAGATAAAAACAGTCAAACGGCTTCAGAGGTCATTTCTTCAATAGCTATAAATAAAGCCAAAGATGAAAAACCGGATTTATTCAGTCTGTCAAGTAAAAATACTTGACAGATCATTTACACGACATATAATAAGTGATGTTCGTAATAAGGAGGAACAAAACTATGGCAGTAAGAATCAGACTGACTCGTATGGGCTCAAAAAAGGCTCCGAGATATCGTATCGTTGTAGCAGATTCCAGAACACGCCGCGATGGCCGTGCAATCGAAACTCTGGGTTATATCAATCCTACAACTGAACCGGCTACAGTCAATGTAGATGAAGAACTCGCACTGAAGTGGCTGAGAACAGGTGCACAGCCTTCTGACACAGTTCGCAACATTTTCTCTTCCCAGGGCATCATGAAGAAATTCGACGAAGAGAAAAAAGCGGCTAAAAAAGAGAAGAAGTAATTTCCTATGGCAGAACTGGATCAGGTACTGAAAGATCTGGTTGCGCCGATGGTAAATGATCGCGAAAGTCTGGATATCAGGGTCACATCAGGTCCGAAAGACAGAGATGTTGTTCTGCATGTCTATGCAAAGAGCGATGACATTGCCCGGCTCATCGGAAGAAAAGGTATGATGGCGTCAGCACTGCGTCAGGTTATGTCTATCGCATCCCATTCAGAGGATAAGCGAGTCAGCATCAAGTTTGAAGAAATCTGAAAAAGGATGTACAACGCATCCTTTTTTGTGAGGTAGTCATGGAATATATAGAGATCGGCAGAATCATCAACACCCATGGATTGAAAGGTGAAATGAAAATCGAAAGCTGGTCGGATTTTGACGAGATCCGATATCAGAAGGGAAAGACGGTATACATCCTGCAGAATGATGAATACCTTCCTTTCAAGGTGCGTTCATTCCGTGTGCACAAAGGCTTTCCGCTCGTAATGCTCGAAGGGATCCCGGATATCAATTCTGCTGAGCAGTATAAGAACTGTGTCATCTGCATGAACGCAGATGACCGTCACAAGCTTCCTGCGGGAGAATTCTACGCTGATGAACTGATCGGGATGAAAGCAGAAGATGAAGAAGGCAGAAACATCGGTGAAGTCATCGCTGTAGAAGAAACCCGCGGAGCGCAGAAAAATCTGCGTATCCGAATGGCTGAGGGGAAGGAATTCCTGCTGCCGGACATTCCGTATTTTGTAATTCATGTCGATACGGAAAACAGGATCATCAGGATTCATATGGACGAGGGACTGTTATGAAGATCACTGTACTGACAATATTTCCCGACATGTTCCATGATTTCCTGAACACATCGATCATAAGCAGATCGATCCAGAAGGGGCTTGTTGAATTCGAGATCGTTGATATCAGGGAATATGCACCCGGAAGCTACCGGCATGTAGATGATTCACCGTTCGGAGGCGGAGCCGGCATGGTCATGAAATGCCAGCCTGTTCTGGACGCCCTTGAAGCCGTCAGAACAGAAAACAGCTGGAGCGTTCTGATGAGTCCTGCCGGACAGGTATATACACAGGCCAAGGCGCATGAATATTCAGAAAAAGACCATCTGATCCTGCTGTGCGGGCATTATGAAGGACTGGATGAACGGATCAATCATCATATGGATGAACTGATCTCGATCGGCGACTATGTGCTGACAGGCGGAGAACTGGCATCCATGGTCATCTCCGATTCTGTTGTCAGACTGCTCAAAGGTGCGATCAGAGATGAAAGCACCGATGAAGAATCGCACGAAAACGGACTGCTGGAATATCCCCAGTATACAAAGCCGGCAGATTATAAAGGAGAGAAAGTCCCTGAGATCCTTCTCTCGGGACATCATGAAAATATCCGGAAATGGCGTTTAAAGCAGTCACTGAAACTGACACGTGAACGCCGTCCCGATCTGTTCGCAAAACATGTACTGACAAAGGAAGAAGAAAAACTTCTGAAAGAACTTGATGAAGAAGAAAACAATGACTCCGAGTGCTGAATGAATGGCATCCGGAGTCATTTTAATCTTCTCTGTTCATGCAGTTCAGAATTGCCCGTCAGCAGATCCTGAAGATCTTCTTCCGGAAGCTGGCATGTATCAAGGTCAACGGCATATCTTGTGTAGTCATAAGGATCAACGAATACCGTAACCGTTCCGCCGATCAGACGAGGAGAGGGATGAAAGCCTTCCGTGTGTGTTGTAAATTCATATACACGGTTTGTGGCAGGATCATCATAACTGCATCTGAGCATCCACGGATGCCTGCCATTGACCGTGATGCTGTAATCAGGACAGATCTCCGTGATCACTGCCTCTATAGTACAGCCCATTTCAATGACATCATTTTCCATATTCCTCTTTTCCCGGACATGCATCAGAAAACCTGCTCCAACACCCAGAAACGGAACTGCTGTCACCAGCAGCGCAGCCAGCGGTATAAAGGAAAAGGATAAAAAACTGACAACTGCAGCAATAGAAATAAGCAGCGCAGCCACGCCGGTAAAAATGATTCCGATCAGTTTATAAACACGCTCTGCCTCGTTATCCATGAGCCTATTTTATTCTGAAGCCTGCGGAATGTCGAGACTAGCGATAATGCCGCTGGGCAGTATAAAGAGCACCGTGCATTCAGCTTCAAAATCAAACAAACGGTACAGATAACCGGCTGAATGCGTACCTCTGGCAACCGTGGTGACAGAATTGGCAACATAACCGTATTTGACATCCGTATCGGAATATACTCCGATCGCTTCATCATCATACTCGTTCCTGAGATCCTTCATGAGCTTCAGCTTCTGCCCGGGGCGGAAAACCTCCATGCCAAGGAAATAATTAGTACTTGTGATCGTAAAATATGTTTTCTGTTCCATATTGACTGCTCCTTCTGTTTGAGTACATCTTAAGCAGTGCAATGTGCGGAAAAATGTACACCGTGTTATACTCACATTAAGGCAGGTGAGCAACATGGCAGATAAGAAAACAAGCATCATTGCCGTGATGGAGATTCTGAGAAAGTATTCCGATGAAGAGCATATTCTTACCATCCGCGACATTCTTCAGAAACTGGAAACCATATACGGACTGAAGCTTGAACGAAGAACGATCTACAACAATATCGACATGCTGGAAGATATGGGGATGGAAATATCCAGATACGAACAGAACGGAAAGGGATATTACCTGATGACCAGACAGTTCGAACCTGCTGAGGTATTGTATCTGTGCAATGCGATCCATGCATCGAACTTTATTCCTTACCGCCAGAGCAAAGACCTCATCAGCAAGCTCCTTGATACACAGAGCAGTTATCAGGCAAAAGAGTTCAATGACACTGTCTACATGCCCAATCCGCGCAAAACACAGAATCAGGAACTGTTCCTGAACATTGAACTGATCTCGGAAGCGATCAAGAAAAGAAAAGCAATCAGGTTCGACTACATGAAATATACTGCGGAAAAGAATCTGGTCAAACGCAGACCCAATGCCTATACCGTAGAACCAAGATACATCGTATACGCTGATACCAGGGCATACATGATCGCTACAAGCGACCATCACCAGGGATACGGTCATTACAGGATCGAACGCATGAAGAACGTGCATATTGCGGAACAAAGCGTCAGAAATCTCCCGAAAGCGTCCGATCCGTATGAGTATGCCAGAAGCAAACTCTTTATGTTTGCGGGACAGAACATCAGTGCTGTGCTGAGATGCCATATTTCGATACTGGATCAGATGATCGACCTGTTCGGACTGGAACTGAGCACATCACCTCAGGATGATGACCATGTAGTCATACGCATACAGGCAAACAGAGACGGCATCCTGTTCCTGGGACAGCAGTATATGGATGCGATGGAGATCCTGGAACCGCAGGATCTCAGAGAAGAAATGATCAAACGAATGGAAGACAGGCTGAAAGCCTATAAGATGCTGGAGAAGTAATTATGCAGGAAACGATCGTTGAAAAAGACTGCAAGGTCAGTGCAGAAGATTTCTATGACACACTGCTGATCTCATCTGCGCAGGAAGCAGAAGAAGCTGTCGGCTATGAGATCAATGTGAAAGATATCAAAGAAGGATACCACTACAGACGCGATACAGAGAAACACGGAGAGGAAATCGTCACATACAAGCGCCTGCTGCCCGGAAGGGAATATGCAATCAAAGTTTCGCGCGGTACGAAGAACATCCAGATGCGCTTCAGACTGGAAAAGAAAGACGAAAACTCATGCCACGTTGTTCTGTCGCAGACGATCATGACCAACAAGAAACCGGACTGGTTTTCTACCATGGTCATGAAGAAACGTCTGAAAGACCGGCTGAACCTGATCGAAAAAGGCACCAAAGACCGTCTGGCTCAGGAGAGCGGATCCTGATATGGCATTATTTGCGATCGGTGATCTGCACCTGTCTTTCAGCACGGACAAAAGCATGGATATATGGGGCGGAAACTGGGTAAACCATGAACAGAAGGTCAGGGATATTTTTCCATCAATGATCAGACCGGAAGACACGCTTGTCTTGTTAGGCGATCATTCATGGGGCAGAAACCTGAAAGAATGCGAAGCAGATCTGCAGTTCATTGCCCAGCTTCCCGGCAGAAAGATCCTGACCAGAGGCAATCATGATCTGTTCTGGGATTCCAGGCATACAGCCAAACTGAATAAACTGTACAAGGGAAAACTGGAATTCCTTCAGGGCGGATATGCCGTGTATGAAAATACCGCGCTTGTCGCAACGAAAGGATACGCTGATGAAGGAAATGATCCACCGGAACGTGTCTTCCAGCTGAAGGACAGGGAACTGATGCGTCTTCAGGACGGCATCAGAAAAGCAAAAAACGCAGGATTTGAAGATATCATCGTATTTCTGCACTATCCACCGACAGACCCCGGGAAGGAAAGCAGCCTGTTTACAGACTGCCTGGAAAAAGAGAAGATACGCCGCGTCATTTATGCACACTGCCATGGAGAAGAACACTTTCATGACAGTCTGATGGGAAATGTACGAGGCATTGAATATGACCTGGTATCAGGTGATTACCTGAACTGGGTCCCGCTGAGGTTATTATGACCTGGAACATGATCAATACCTGCAACCTGATCGCTTCACTGATCGTACTGGCAAGTCTTACAGCTGTTCATTATCTCAGGAAAGATGAGATCCCTTCCTGCAGCAGGACCGAAATGATCATGCTTGTGCTGTCATTGATCCTGATGTTTGTACCGCTGACGATCACGCATCTTGAGTTCGGCTTTGCTTCGGCACATATGTTTATCTGGTGGATGCTGGGAACACTGCTGTGCCTGATCGGACTGGACGGGGCATGCATATGGATGATATGGAAGGGAACAGGCAGGATCAGCCTCATGGCAGCAGTGATCTTCAGCAGCATACTGTTTCTGATGAACGGCGCACTGCTGAGGCATATCCTGCTGCTGGTGTGCGGGGCAGGCTGGTTCATCATGCGTCTGAATACCGTTTTAACGGAAACGGAAGAGGAAGATCTATGAAACTGAACAGAATCATATGCACGGCAGTTCTGCTGCTCTGCACGACCGGGTGTCAGGCACAGCCGGACAATGCTGTAATTGCGACAAGCACACCGGAAATGACAGCACAGCCGGCACTGCCGGAAAACGGAATTGCGGAAGGCGTCATCGGACAGATGATGCGTACAGCATTCTTTGATTTCCAGGTCAATTCTGCAGAACTGCTGGAAGCCTATGAAGGCTATGAGCCTGCTGAAGGATATGCCGTTCTGGCAGTGAATATCACACTGCACAACACCCTGGATCAGGAACTGAATATGTATGACACAGACTTTCAGATCACCTGGGGTGAAGGGGAAGATGAATGGGATGTACCGCTGACCTATGCAGTCAGTGCATTAAGCGGGGACGATCTGCTGAAAACGGAATATCAATTGCAGAAAAATGAAAGCATAACAGGTGATATTGTTTATCAGGTACCCGCAGACAGCAATTCCTATATCTTCTCATATCTGGAACAGTACAGCGATGATACGGAAGGAGACCTGTTTGCAGTATACTTCGGACTGGAGGAATAAGAGAATGATCAAACATATTATTACGGATGCAGGCGGCGTCACCATCAATGTAAAAGTGATGGAACTGCTGAAAAGATACAAACCGAATCCATTTGAGATCAAGGCGATTGCAACAGTCATGGCCGGATCTGAGGAATGGGACAAATACAATAAAGGACTGTACCAGGATGTCCATGAATTCGTTGATGTATTGAAACAGCTGTATCCGAAATACGCAAAGATGATGGAAAAAGCGTTCCTGGATGACTGGAGCAGCTATATGAAGCCGGATGTCAAAATGTGGCAGGGACTTGCACAGCTGAAAAACCAGGGCTATGACATCTATATGCTGGCAGATATACCGGATGAGCTGCATCAGATCGTCAAAAAATACGAAGGATATCAGATCCTGAGCGGCGGTGTTTTCTCACACGAAGAACATATGCGCAAACCTGATATCCGGATGTATCAGACACTGCTGGACAGGTATGGTCTGGAAGCGGGAGAATGTGTCATGATCGATGATGAATCTGCATATCTGAAACCGGCAGAAAAGCTGGGCATGAAAACGATCCGCTTTACAAATGCAGACGATACATTGAAAAAACTGCATGAACTGCTGAAATAACACTGATATCAATCGACTTGATGTACCTGTCAAAAGAAAGTCCGATATAATATTTATGTAGGACTTAGGAGGAATCATTTATGGCGAACGAAAATAAAAATGCAAATCTCTCATTATTCGAACCGTCTACTTTCGAAGAAGGTGTAGCAATCGGCAACCAGCTGAAAACAGGTCATGCAGTGATCGTAAATCTGCATAAGCTGCAGCGCGATGATGCACAGAGAATGATCGATTTTCTGACCGGCGTTGTTTATTCGCTTGACGGTTTGATTGAAAAGGTCGCACATCAGGTGATTCTCTGCACTCCGAAGAGCGTTCCGGTATCCGGTTCGATCACGATGGGTGCTGACGCATAGATTATACTGACAGCAGAAAAAGGGCAGACCACAGCAGATATGGTCTGCTTTTTAACTGCCCGAAACAAAAGAAAAACCGCACGAAGCGGTTTCCCATGGTTTGATTATTTCAGAAGCTCGTTGACTTTTGCCTGAACAGCATTGTAGTCATATCCGGCTTTTTCAAGAGCAGCTTTGCGATCAGCGCCATTGCCCCATTTGCCCTGAATGACTTCCTTAGCCAGTTC
>CAMOPG010000086.1:0-11057 GCA_946622165.1 uncultured Erysipelotrichaceae bacterium | reverse complement strand
TCTTCAGCCTGATACAGGCCAAACAGCACCGACATCAATGTTGATTTGCCGGCACCGTTTTCACCCAGGAGTGCGTGGATCTCTCCCCGTTTCAGCTGAAGTGTTATATTGTCATTTGCGATAATTCCGGGAAAGCGCTTCGTGATGTTGAGCATCTCGATAGCATATGGTGTATCCATAAAATTATCGTCCTCCCTTCATGGTATTCTCATTAAATTATATTAAAAAAGACCGGTCGTTAAAAGATTGACCGGTCTATTTCATGAAATTTTCAAAGTGTGATTACTTGATGTTGCCCTGGTAGTCAACAGTTGCATTTGTGACTTCAGGTTCAGCTGCTGTATCGTTGGAAACAGTAATTGCTCCGGAGAATACATCAGCAACCAGCTTGTTGTAATCAGCTTCTGTGAATCCATCAGCCCACTGTGTGCTGGAAGGCAGTCCTACATAGTTCACAGACGGATCTGTACCGGAAACCAGTCCCAGATTCTGGATCTGTCCGCTGTATGTTGCCCAGTTGCCGTCTTTGATTGCAGAAAGAACGGAATTAACTGTAGCTGCCAGACCCTTCATAGCGGATGTGACTGTCATGCCGTCTTCTTCAGCATAAGCCTTGATAACGCCAGCCTGGTCAACGTCAACGCCGATAACCTTTGCGCCGACTTTCTTAGCTGCGTCAACTGCGGATGTGTAGATACCGCCGCCGCATGCGAAGACTACTTCTGTGCCTGCGCCATACCATGTGTCCATAGCTGCTGTGATGTCAGCGTCGCCATAGAACTGGTTGCCGTAAGCATACTTGATCTCAACTGTCTTGCCCAGTTCAGCAGCTGCATCGTCTGCGCCCTGAACGAAGCCGTAACCGTAACGGATAACTGCAGGAACAGCCATGCCGCCGAGGAATCCGAGTTTTTCATATCCGAGCTTAACAGCTGCCTGACCTGCGAAATAACCTGCGATCTCTTCCTGGTATACTGCGGAGAAGAGGTTTTCAGGGATCTCTGTAAGGCCTGCTGAACTCAGGTCGAATTCTGCTACGTCAAGTGCAACATATTTAACTTCAGGATACATTTCAACTGTACCGGCAATTGCCTCAGCAAATGCGAAGCCCGGCATAACGAGAACGTTGTATCCGTCAGCGACTGCCTTATCGATCATAGCTTCACGTTCAGCTGTGCTGTCTCCGGCAGGCTTGTAGTATGTGAAGGCCAGGCCGTTGCTGTCGCAGTAAGCCTTAGCTGCTTCATATGTTGTCTGGTTGAAAGACTGGTCTGTAATGTCACCATAGTCAGTGATCATTGCAACTTTGATTTCTGCTGCTGTTTCTTCAGCGGGTGCTGCTTCTGCTGTTTCTTTCGGCGTATTTCCTGCATCCGGTGCAGGTGTAGCGGATCCGCCACCGGAAGAGCAGGCTGCCATACTGACTGCTGTAAGACCAGCCAGTAACAGTGAAACGAACTTCTTCATTTCTTTCCTCCTCGCACTGTCAGTGCTTATGAAATCATTTTAATTCGTGAAAACATTGTTTGCAATACCAGACAGATTTGTATACCAATCCCATGCTTTAAGATTTGCCGCGCATGCCGCTTCCCCGTGGTGCCCAGGCGGATGAAACAGGGGTTTAACAGGAATTAAAACTTGATATAATAAGAAGGCTTTCGGAGGAGACATATGGTATTCAGCAGCCTCACATTTCTGTACGCATATCTGCCGGTCGTTCTGCTGGCTTATTTCTGCGTGCCGATGAAATGGCGCAACCTGGTGCTGCTGATCGTATCTCTGTTCTTCTACGGATGGGGCGAACCGGTGTATGTCCTGGTCATGATCTCATCCATCGTGATCAACTGGCTGTTCGGCAAAAAGATCGCCCAATACCGGGACTCGGACAGGAAAAAGTCATTCCTGTGGCTGAAGCTGTGCATTGCCTTCAACCTCATCCTGCTCGGATTCTTCAAATACGCTGACTTTCTGATCCGCAACCTGAACATGCTCGGCCTGCATCTGAGCACGCTCAATATCGCTTTGCCGATCGGCATCAGCTTTTATACATTCCAGACGATGTCCTATCCGATCGATCTGTACAGAAAACAGACAGATCCCCAGAAGAGCCTGGTGAGCTTCGGTGCCTATGTCACCATGTTCCCCCAGCTGATCGCCGGACCGATCGTGCGCTATACGGATATCGACAAGCAGCTGGACAGCCGTACCATCAGCACGGCAAAGTTCGCCAAAGGAATACGCAGATTCCTGTGCGGTCTGGCAAAAAAAGTACTGCTTGCCAACAATATCGGCCAGGTCTATGAAGAGATCGCCGTGCTGGCGGACAGTCAGCAGTCTGTCGTGACTGCGTGGCTGGGCATCATCGCATTTGCATTCCAGATCTATTATGACTTCAGCGGATATTCCGATATGGCGATCGGTCTGGGACACATGCTTGGCTTTGACTTCCCGGAAAACTTCGATCATCCCTACACTTCATCATCCGTTACGGAATTCTGGCGCAGATGGCATATGACCCTCTCCTTCTGGTTCCGTGATTACGTATATATTCCTTTAGGCGGCAACCGCCGCGGTCTTTCCCGTCAGATCCTCAACATCCTGATCGTATGGTTCCTGACCGGTATGTGGCATGGGGCATCCTGGAATTTCATTCTGTGGGGACTGTTCTACGGGATCATCCTGATCATTGAGAAGGTCTTCCTCCTGAAGCATCTGAAAAAGGCGCCCGCCTGGCTCAGCAGACTGTATACATGCTTCGTATTCCTGCTGGCATGGGTCCTGTTCGCCTTCACTGATTTCAAAGAACTGACGCGGTACCTCGGCATCCTGTTCGGTGCATCCGGCAGATTTGCGGACGGCCTGACTGTTTACTATCTCAGAAACAATGCCGTGCTTCTGATCAGCTGCCTGATCGGTTCGACATATCTTCCGAAGAACATCTTCGCGAAGATCCATGCCACAAAGCTGCGCCGCCTTGAGCCGCTGCTGATCCTGCTTGTGCTGTTTGTCTGCACGGGCTTCATGGTAGACGCCACTTACAACCCGTTCCTGTATTTCCGTTTCTGAAAGGACACTTTGATGAAAGAAAAGACACTGCAGAAGATCTGTATCGCTGTATTCTCCGCATATATCGGAGTCCTTTCGTGTGCTTCCGTATTATCGGAGAAGAAAACCTTCTCTGAAAATGAGAACAGATCACTGGCTCCTGCGCCAAAGCTCACACTGAGCGCACTGCTCAACGGAGAGTATGACGAGCAGTTTGAAACATGGTTCTCGGATCATTTCATCTTCCGTGATTTCTGGATCGAGTCAAAGGCCGCATCCCGAAAAGCCGCAGGCTCGATCGAAAACAATGATGTATATTTCGGAAAAGAAGGAAAGCTGATCCGCAGGTTTGCTTCCTATCCGCAGAAAACACTGACGCAGAATGTCAATGCGGTCGTCAAATTCGCGCAGGACAATGACATTCAGGCCAATGTCCTGCTTGTGCCCACTGCCGCAGGCATGGACGCTGACAGCAGACCTGGCGGGGCATGGGACATCGACCAGACTGCCCTGCTGGATGAGATCGGACAGCAGATGGGATCACAGAACTTCATCCGCATCGATGAAGAACTGCGCCAGGCAGACGATGTCTATTTCAAAACAGACCATCACTGGAACCATAACGGCGCGCTGATCGGCTATCAGGCGATCGCGGAAAACGTTCTGCACAAAGAACCGGAATCCTTCACCTTCGAACAGGTATCCGACTCCTTCAAAGGAACCATGTATTCCCGCTCCGGCGCGTTCTGGACAGAAGCGGATGACCTGTACAGGATCATTCCTTCCGTGAAATACACCAGCAGGGTCATCTATGACCAGACCGAGGAATCAGACAGTATCTACAGTGAGAAACGGCTGGCTGAAAAAGACCAGTATATGTACTATGCCGACGGCAATCACGCTTATACCGAGATCACCACAGACAACGGCAAAGGCAATACCGCACTGATCATCAAAGACTCATACTCCCATATTCTTGTCCCCTTCCTGGTGCAGGAATATGAGCATATCATTCTCATCGACCTCCGCTACTGGCATGCGCCGGTATCCGGACTGATCGATGAAAACACAGATCTGTTTGTCATATACAGTCTGGACAATTTTGCGCAGGACCCGAGTCCCGTCCTGCTGAGGTAATCATATGAAAGCAGAATGCATCAAAATGGGCATCAACGGCGAAGGCATCGCCTATATCGATCAGAAACCCGTCTTTATTCCGGGACTGCTTCCCGGAGAAACGGCAGATATACAGATCACCGAAGACAACAGATCGTTCAAGCGCGCAAAGCCCGTCCGCATCACCAGGACTTCTCCTTACCGCAGGAAGCCTGCGTCTGAGGAAGAGTACCTTTCCGGCGGCGCAGAGCTGGCGATCCTGGATTATGAACAGCAGCTGTACTGGAAGAATGCCCTGCTGGAGGAAGCGCTCTGGAAATACGGGCATGTCAACAGAAAGCTCATCAGAGATATGCACGCCTCCCCGTCTCCAGCAGGATACCGCAACGAATGCAAGCTGCCTGTCGGACTGAAAGACGGAAAGCTTGCAATGGGTCTGTACAGAACAGGCTCCAATCACTTTATTCCCGTAGAGCACTTCAGCACGCACACCAGAGAACTGGAAGAGATCAGGCTGCAGGTACTGGAGATCCTGCAGAACTCACGTCTCAAGCCGTTTGATATCAAGACCGGACACGGTCTGAGGTTTGTAGTCATCCGCTGCATACAGAATCAGTGTCAGCTGACGCTTGTCACAGGCAAGGATCAGATCTCGCAGACGCTCATTGATGAGCTTGCGGGAATCGAACATATGGTCACGGTAGCCCAGAGCATCAATGACCGCAGAAAGACGACCGGCATCTTCGGAGCCACAAAGATCCTGGCAGGCAGTGAGACCATCTGCATTGAAATGCACGGTCTGAAGCTCCGTCTGTCTCCGGAATCATTTTTCCAGATGAATACAGAACAGGCAGAGAAGCTTTATGACATGGTCATTCAGAAGCTCGATGCGTGCGATCACCTGTTTGAAGGATACTGCGGCATCGGCACGATGAGCCTGATGGCCAAAGACAAAGCACGTAAAATCACAGGCGCTGAATTTTCGGAACAGGCCGTCACCAACGCCAAGGCAAACACGGAGATGAACCGTGTCCCGAATGTATCATTTGTCTGTGCGGACAGTGCGGAAGCGTTCCGCCAAGCGCGCAAGTCCAGAGAGATCGACTGTGTGCTGGTCGACCCGCCCAGAAGCGGCCTGGATGACAACATGGTATCCGCCCTGCTTCATTCAAAGGTCAAGCGCATCATCTATGTTTCATGCAATCCGGCGACACTGGGCAAGAACCTGAAGGAGCTGAAAAAAGCATATGATGTCCGTACCATCATTCCTTACGACATGTTCCCTGATACGCCTCTTGTCGAAGCGATCTGCGTTCTGGAAAGGACCGGCGGAAGATAATGCGCCTCACCGCAAAGCCCGGCAGGCTGGAACTGCTGATGGACGCATCCATGGCAGGAAAAACAGTCAGTGACTTTCTGGATATGTATCTGATCTCCTCCGGGAACAGGTATCGTATGAAGACAGAAGAAACGCTGCTTCTGAACCATGTGCCTGTCAAGGATGAACAGACCGTCCTTCATGCAAAGGACGTCATCACGATCCTGATCAAACATGAAGAGCCGGGATTTATGCCGGCAGATGAAGCCTGCGATGTCATTTATGAAGATGATCTTGTCTATGTCGTGCATAAAGACGCAGGGATCATCATTCATGATACAGACAGGAATGACACCCTTGCGTCCATGGCGGCACGATGGCAGATCGATCACGGTCTGCACGTACCGGTACGCTACATACACAGACTGGATAAAGACACATCAGGACTGGTCCTGTTTGTCAAAGTGCCCTTCTTTCAGGCCTGGTTTGATGACCAGCTTCAGAAAAAGAAGATCAGACGCCACTACATGGCGGTATGCACAGGCAAAGCAAAAAAAGGACAGAAGTTCACGTTTGATCAGCCGATCGGCAAGGACCGTCATGTCAGCGGAAAATACCGTGTCTCAGAAACCGGGAAGCCTGCAGTCACAAAGGCGGAATGCCTGGACACAAAAAACGGCTTCCTGCTGATAGGATGCGAGCTGGAAACAGGAAGGACACATCAGATCCGTGTCCATTTGAGCCATTCAAGGCATCCGATCGTCAACGATCCGCTGTACGGTGTGCCCTCCGTATCATTCAGAAACATGTGCCTTTGGGCAGACAGGATGGAATTCCGGAATCCTGTTGACGGTGAGCTCATCTCCGTCAGTGACAGAAAAAATCCGGACTATGAATTTTTCGGAAAATCTTAATGATCAGGAACTGAATTTCACCGGTTCCTGATTTTCATTTCCCCCGAATCCTGTATAATTCAAATAACAACATGAGGTGAAAAGCATGAATATCGTTTTTGCTGTAATAGGTCTGCTTGCAGGCTGTGCATACTGTTATGCCTGCCATCTGCTTGCAGTGTATAAAGAACCGGATGAAGTATCCGGACCGATGGATATGATACACAGCGCATGGGCAACGATCCCTGACCTGAACATCGGGATCTCGATCCTGCTTGGCCTTGCGTCGTCGATCGGCTATTCGCTCGGTCTGACAGCCATGGCGAATATGATCTCCGAAGCCAGTCCTTCCTTTGCGACGCTGCTCAAAGGCTGTGCATCCGTTGCGTCCGCGGGACTGTTCCTGTGTCATTCGGCATGGTGCGTCATGATCATCCTGTATCAGAAGCTGGAGGACAAATCCAATATGAACAGCATCCTGTATGAACTCATCGAATCATTCAGGATCCCTGTCTGCGCCATTGCGGTGATCACATTCTTCTGCACTTCTGTCGTAACATCCTGCAACATCATATTCGGCTATGTGAATGTACCGGTCGTATTTGCCCTGGGCAACCCGCTGGTCACAATGCTGATAGGATACGGACTGTACAAGTTCCGTCCTGATCAATTCAGGGAATTTCCGATGATCTATATGCCTGGCCTCGGCATTGCCCTGCTGGGTCTGGAAGCACTGCTTGCAAATATCCTGTAACGAAAAAACGGCTCAGCCGTTTTTTATTATATGAGGAAGAACCTGTCACGTCCTTCACAGAGGAAATCCACGTGATCGTTCACAAGCACAACGGACTCCTCGGTAAAGATATACGTATCCCTTCCGTACATTTCCAGATATTCGATAATGCTCAGCTCCAGCGCGTAGCTTGTATGTTCATGAACAGCATTCTCACCGGCAGGATAGATCGGGTTCTGATCAGTCCACAGACCGATCGTCGGGCCGCATGCATGTCCGAACAGTCCGAGCGGATGCGTATAGAGGACCGGACGGATGCCTTCTGCTTTTCCCTGTGCTATGGAAGCCAGGAATACTTCATTGCCGGTCCTGCCGGTCTTCATCTGTTCACGGACGATATCCTGGAAACGGTTGTTGCGTTTCAGTGCATTTCTGAGCTCTTCCGGCGCTTCACTCTCACCGTCTTTTCTGATATAGCACAGGCGCTGCGTATCGGTACGCATATTCATGTATTCAATACCGAAGTCACAATGCACAAGATCACCCTTCTGTATGACTGTCTCTTCCCCATGCATTCCTGTGTCATTCTGCAGGTCGATATCCGGGTTGAACCATGTCGTGATGCCCAGCTCGTTGACCCTGCGGATCATGAAGTCCATGACATCACGGCATGTCGTCACGCCGGGATGAATGACTTCAGGCGAGAAAGCATCGGAAATGATCTCCAGTGCCAGAGCCATGACTTCCGGATAGTATTTCAGTTCTGTTTCAGTTCTTGTTTCCATGAGGCGGATGCCTGCCTGATCATTGCTCGTAAAGCGTGACGTCAGATCCTGCGGCAGTTCCTTCATGAACAGCCTGTACAGTCCTGCGGAAAGCCCGTCTGTATAGGCGTAGCTGTCCGAGATATTCAGAGTGATCGTTTGGGGATCGATCTCTCGCAGCACGCGTTCCAGTGCCTGCAGCTGCGTTTCTGTTTTTCTGTCGAAGTCATGCCGGTAATAACGGTCAAGATACTGATCCGGGAAGCTGACGCTGATCCGTTCGAGCTTGTCATCCTTCATGGCAAACACCAGGATCGTCATTCTCCTTGCATGGGGATACATGGATGGAACGATATGCTGAAACATCGGGTCTTCGTTGTATTCCCTGGATGCGATCACCCAGCATTCCGTGCCGGTTTCACGCATGACCTGAGGAAGAACGGTATTCAGACGCTCCGAGAGGATCTGATCCTGTATTCTGTGCTGTTCAATGATATCGTACATATTTCAAACCTCTTTTTCTGCAGTATACGACGGGGCATGTGCAAAATAAATGAAAAAGCTCCATTCTCAGGAGCTTTTTCGATTTCGGGGGGATGTATTTTTCACTGGCAAATCAGAAAGGGGGGATTCTCTTTTGCCGTTCTGTCTCTTTCTGATTTATTTATACCCTTTCCCCATCGCAGAATTATGAGTATATTATGTGATTTTATGTGATTATATAAACCGCGAGCAGAACCGTCTGCAGAACAAGGATCGCCGGTATCCCGAACGTGAATTTCCTATGCTTTGTTTTATGACGGAAGCGGTTCATCCCGAACAGCGCGCCGATACTGCCGCCCAGCAGCGCACTGATGATCAGTGTTTTTTCCGGGATCCTCCACAGATCTTTTTTGGCGTACTGTTTGTCCAGCCAGAACATCAGGAATGCCAGCAGATTCCAGAATACGATCCATAAAGCAAACAGGATCATCATCGGATCATCAGTCATGACTGTCCCTCTCTTCGAACGCTTCGATCTTCGGCAGGTTCAGATGATATCTGGCGGAAGCGATCCGGATCAGTATAATGACCGCGGCTGCCGCAATGGCAGCGGCTTTCTGTGAGATATGATCCAGCAGCAGGATCTCCGTGATCCCTCCTGCCATGGATGCCACAGCATAGATATGCCTTGAGAAAATATAGGGCAGTTCATTGACGACGATATCGCGGATCAGTCCGCCGCCGACTCCGGACACCACGCCGGAAAACACACAGAGATATCCGTTGTCCGGAAACATCTCCCAGGCAATGAGCACCCCTGCCGCGGTAAATACCGACAGACCGACTGTGTCCATGATGAACAGCTGGGTCCTGTGTCTGCCGGAGTCAAATGCTGTATGATGATCCGTATTGATCTTCGCAATGATAAAAATAACTGCCGATGTCAGTGCAGAGGCAAATACATATTTCGAATCGGTAAAGGCTGAGGGCGGGACGTTTCCAAGCAGCAGGTCTCTGATGACGCCCCCTCCTGTCGCGGTCAGGATGCCGAGCATAATGACGCCCAGAAGGTCCGTCTTATGCCTTAACGCTGTTAAAGCGCCTGATACCGCGAATGCCGCAGTGCCGATCATTTCAAGCAGGATAAGTAATTCTTCCATAGCCGCTCCGTTTCTTACCATAGTATTATTCCACATTCGGCCATTTCTTCCAGCATAATTCGCGAAATTTTTTTCATTTCTGCTAAAGCGCTTACAGCCTTTTTTGCCTGTTTCCTGATCAATTTGTGCTTTACATAAAAGTGCTGAGAATGTATGATAGCGGCTAAAAGGGGGCAAAATTATATGAAGCTCATTTACAACGTTAATGATAAACCAGCACCCGGTCAGCTTGTTGTTTTTGCTTTTCAGCAGGTTCTGGCAATCATGGCAGCGACGATCGCTGTTCCTATGATCATCGGTCATGGGATGAGCACTGCTGCTGCGATCTTCGGTGCAGGCATGGGCACATTCATCTACGTATTCTTTACAAACCGCAAAAGCCCTGTATTTCTGGGCTCTTCTTTTGCATTCATCGGATCAATGAATGCGGCCTTTGCCGGAGCAGTCAGTGCTCAGGCAGGCTACGTCGGACTGCTCTTCGGCGCGCTCTGCGCAGGCCTGGTATATGTGGTCCTGTCCGTTGTGATCAAGAGCGTCGGTGTTGACTGGGTCAACAAACTGATGCCGCCGGTCGTCATCGGCCCGACAGTCGCGATCATCGGTCTGTCGCTTGCAGGAAACGCAGTCGGCGACCTGCAGACATCCAGCGCTACAGGTGAAGCTACACAGTGGGCTGTCCTGTGCGGACTGATCGCTCTGTTCGCTACAATGATTGCAAGTACATACGGCAAAAAGAACGCCAAGCTGATCCCGTTCATCATCGGTATCCTGGCCGGCTATGCAGCTGCTGCTGTCCTGACGCTGATCGGTCAGTCAACAGGCAACACAGCAATGGTCATCACAAACTTTGAACCGCTGAAGAATATTCACGGCCTCTTCGCAATGCCTGACTTCACATTCCTCAAGGCATTCGGCGCCATGGGAGAAGTTGATGCGGCATACCTGGGAACGATCGCTGTTGCTTACATTCCTGTCGCATTCGTTGTCTTCGCAGAACACATCGCAGACCACAAGAACATTTCTTCCATTATCGAACACGATCTTCTTGAAGATCCGGGTCTGAGCCGTACGCTGCTTGGTGATGGTATCGGTTCCATCGTCGGCGCATTCTTCGGCGGATGCCCGAACACAACATACGGTGAATCCGTTGCCTGCGTTGCCATCACAAGAAACGCTTCTGTTACAACGATCATGATGGCTGCAGCAGAGTGCCTGCTGATCTCCTTCATCTCACCGTTCATCGCATTCCTTTCCAGCATCCCTGCCTGCGTCATGGGCGGCGTATGCATGGCTCTGTACGGATTCATTTCCGTATCCGGTCTGAAGATGCTGCAGAAGGTCGATCTGGAAAAGAACAAGAACCTGTTCGTTGTTTCCACGATCCTGATCTCAGGTATCGGCGGACTGTCACTGTCCTTCGGAAAAGTAACGATCACATCGATCGCATGCGCTCTGATCCTGGGCATCATCGTCAACAACATGCTGGCGAACGATCCCGATCTGAAGTAAGAAAAAACAACATGATTTCCGGTACAGCCGCCGCTC
>CAMOPG010000085.1:0-11066 GCA_946622165.1 uncultured Erysipelotrichaceae bacterium | reverse complement strand
AAACGGTCTGACAAGCAGTGTCAGCTGGCCGGTAACGGTGGAACGCTTTACACTTGCCGACCAGTCGCACGATAAAGCAGACCTTGCACGCATCGCCTTGTCCAGCAATCATCTCATGCTGGAAGTGGGCGATCCGTTTGAAATAACCGACGTCCTGCTGGCAGTGACCGGCAAAAACAATACCCCGCTGAAACAGAGCGATGAGCTGTCTCCCGGAACATATATGATCAGAGGCAGTGTCACAACGGAAAAGGCAGGGATCAATTCCCTGATGATCTCCGCGATGAATGAAGACGGAGACATCACGATGGCCTCCAGCACGATCCAGGTGGGAACTGATGAAGAAGTCATGCAGGCTTCCGGTGTGATGCCGGGATCCCCCTATGGACAGATCTATTTGTTCCTGACATCGGATATGGGGCTGAACCGTGCCGCTGCCTGCGGAATACTCGCAAATATGGCAAGAGAATCAGGCTTCAATCCGTCTGCAGACAATGCAGGACTGTACCATGGATTGTGTCAGTGGGGCGGCGGCAGACTGACCAATCTGTATAACTGGTGCTGGCAGAACGGATATGATCCGGAAACGATCGAAGGTCAGCTGCACTTCCTTGAGCTGGAGCTCAACGGCAGCTACAGAGGCGTGCTGGAACAGCTGCGGACAATTGAAAACACCGCAGATGGCGCGTACCATGCTGCGGCGGTATTTGAGATGCAGTTTGAAGGCTCACCCAGCCTGCATGAAGGAACCTGTGCTGCGGCTGCCCAGTATTTCCAGCAGTGATCAGTTCCAGTCTGACCAGATAAACAGAGATTCTTTCGGTCCAAGAGTGCATTCATTTCCGAAATGATATGCACTTTTTTTATTCAGATCGATCCCGTCTGAAACGTCCGCATTGAAATGCATGACGGCAGGGGAGGAATCGATGTTCGTAACGAATGTCAGCTGTCCCTTGTCATTGCGTCTTCTGAATGCCAGCTGTTTGTTGGCAATGGCAAGCTGCGTATAGTCCCCGTCCGTAAATACAGGATAGTACTTCCGCATTTCCGCAAGCTTTGCGATATGATCGCATAAGGCATTCCATTTCGGCTGCTCGAAGCATGGTCTGAGGGCATGGTCGGAATACTTTGTGCGCTTTCCTTCCGCGCCCCATTCACTGCCGTAATAGATGCAGGGAATGCCCGGCATGGCAAACATCAGGTCATATACGAGCGGGATGTCCTCTTTCCGTTCCAGTACGGAAGCCAGACGGTCCACATCGTGGTTGTCCGCAAAGCTCAGCAGATGACGTCCGCGGTACAGACACCAGGGATCGCTTCCGAACTGTCTGTTCAGCGAATAGCCGATCTCGAAGAGATTCTGCGTATTCATGGAAGAGAACAGTCCCTTTCTGCATTCGTAATTCGTGACGCTGTCCAGCATACCGTCTCTCATCAATACATTGTAGTCGCCGCCGATCATTTCACCCAGCAGGAAGAAATGAGGGTCTCTGCTTTTGAGATGCTGATGGAGCTGACGGATGAAATTCTGGTTCAGACAGTATGCGACATCCAGTCTCAGACCGTCGATCCCGAATTCTGCGATCCACTGATCGACCCGCTCCAGCAGATACCGGCAGACATCCGGATTGTCCAGATTCAGCTTGACCAGTTCATTGTGGCCTTCCCAGTTTCCGTAGGTGAAGCCGTCATGTGCCCAGCTGTTGTTGTAGTCGATATAGAACCAGTTTGAATATCTGGAGTCCCATTTGTGCTCAATGACGTCCTGAAAACCATAGAAGCCTCTGCCGACATGATTGAATACGCCGTCCAGTACGACCTGGATGCCGTTGTCATGCAGGGCGTCACAGACATCCGCGAAGTCCTGATTCGTGCCCAGGCGGCAGTCGATCTTCGCGTAGTCTCTTGTATCATAGCCATGCCGGTCGCTCTCAAAGACAGGACCGAAATAAACGGCGGTAATGCCGAGCTTTTTCATATGCGGGATCCAGTCAATGACCTTGCGGATCCTGGATACGGTGATGCCGTCGTTGCTGTGGGGTGCCCCGCAGAAACCGAGCGGGTAAATATGATAGAAAACCTGATTAAGATCCATAGTGTTTTTCTCCTTTGCAGTACATCCGGATCATGTGGGATGTCAGGGAAATGCTGTCATCGGGACATTCCAGTTCTTCACGGTCAGTCCATTTGGCAAGCTTCAGTTCCTGCTCATCGGGCACGACCGGCTGTGAGGAATCAGCCTTGCACCAGAAGCCGAACAGAAGGGTATCCGAAAAGGACCACGGCTGGCATTTGAAATACGTTATATCCGATACGTCCAGACCTGTTTCTTCTTTGACCTCCCGGCGGACAGTTTCCTCGATCGTTTCGCCGATCTCGGCAAAACCCGCGACCAGGGCATAATGATTCTGATTGCGTCCTGCATACTGCGTGACCAGCAGCTGGTCTTTTTCGTTCAGAACACCGACGATCACCGCCGGCATAATGGTCGGGTATACGATCTTCCCGCAATGCGTGCATTCCAGGGCACGTTCAACGGGATGATGACGCATCGTATGTCCGCAGACACCGCAGAAGCGGTGATCATGGTACCAGCCGGCAAGCTGTCTGCCTGTGATCGCGGCAAATCTGTTTTCAGCGGCTGCCATCGTGCGGATGCCGGCTGATGAAACAGCATATCCGTTTTCCGGTATCTGAAGGCCCAGATAATACGATCTGTCATCAATGCTGAAGAGATATGTCAGATCCTGTTCTCCCGCTTCTTTTACTGTGAAAAAACGATCGTACGATTTGCAGTAGAGCATCGTTTCATCATAGAAAAGCACGAAGTCGTTCTGATCCGGCTCGTGCGGGTGATACTCATTATGGTAGACATGAGGGTAAAGATCCTGAATCATAAATATCTCTCCGAAAAACAGCCCGCATTCTGCGAGCCCTCAACATATCTATTATAACCGATTATTTCTGCGATTAACAGACTTTACGGCATGTTTATATCTGCTATATTGAAGGCGTAAAGAAAGAGATGGATCCAAAGCCACCGGAAAGGAGTCAGGGTCTATGAAGAGGATTCTGCTGAATTACAATTAAGCCTCCTGAAGTCCGAATAGGATCAGCAGCTGAGGCAGAAACAAAATGCATCCATTGAAAAAATATATTCTGGATGAACTGAAAAAAAGAGTAAAGAAAAGCATCAGTGTGATCAGAAAAGACAGACGGAGAACTAATTGATCGATCAGAAAAAAGATCGAAGAAAGCAGATCGAAAAGATCTGAAAGGAGTTCAGATCTATGAAAAAGGTATTACTCGAATACAAATAAGAGTCTCCTGAAACAGACGCAGAAAGATGATTCAGAGAGACGGTAAATAAAAAGTGAATGATCGGAAAGATCACAGCAGAAAAAGAAAGTGAGAATCTGCAAGAGGATCTACCAATGGACAGGAGAGTTCATTAAAGCATTCAGCTTTCGATTGATAAACAAAGCAGTTACAATCAGCGATCATATACTAGTTTGATGAGTAGGCAAAAAGCTGAATAAACAGCAACAATAGTGAAACATCAGAACGAAACCGTATAAAAAATACTGGTTGACAAAGTAATCCAACTGTTTGCAGTATCAGTCATACGATGCAAGATCGAGCATCGAAAAATGAATCAAATAAAAAGAATCCCGCAATAAGTCAGCTGAAGATGGAAAGCCGGCAAAGAGAGCTGAATCGGGATTCTTTTTTTGGGTTTGTCGCAATTCAGGTCCTGTTTGGCTATAATATTCGTATTGATGAGGTTGAACTATGACAACAGATGAAAAGATCACGATGCTGCGGGAACTGATGAAGGACCGCGGGATCGACGTGTATTATGTACCGAATGAAGACGACCATCTATCCGACGAATACACAGCAGATTGCTTTAAATGCAAATCATTTTTAAGCGGGTTTACCGGTGAATCCGGCTGTATGGTCGTGACACAGGATTTTGCCGGACTCTGGACAGACGGCAGATATTTCACGCAGGCTGAAAAGCAGCTTGCCGGAACCTGCGTCACCCTGATGCGCATGCGCCAGGAAGGCGTTCCCGAACCGCTTGATTTTGCGGTTGACGCTCTGAAGGATGGAGGAGTACTGGGCTTTGACGGAAATGTTGTTTCCGCCCTTGACGCCAAACAGCTCTCTAACGCTTTGAAGCAGAAGAACGGCAGACTTCATACATCAGATGACCTGGCAGGCGTCGTATGGGGCAGTGAGCGTCCGGCCATGCCTCAGGAAAAACTGTTTGTCCTGGACACGGCATATACAGGTGAAACCGCAGAAGAGCGGATCGCCCGCGTCAGGGAAGCGATGAAGCAGGCGAAAGCGGACGTGCTGGTCCTGACTGCTCTGGAAGATCCGTGCTGGATGCTCAATATCAGGGGAAATGATATTGAATGCACGCCTGTTGCATATGCGTTTGCGGTCGTAACCGAAGACAGCGCGTCATATTATGTCGATCAGACCAAAGTGACGGAAGCAGTCAGGGCGCACCTGCAGGATGCCGGTGTATGCATCAAGGATTATCATGCCATTGCGGAAGATCTTTCCGGATTGAGAAACAAGGTGATCTGGGCAGATCTGGCAAAGCTGAATACCGTCCTGTACAAAGCACTGGATTCCGGCAATTCCATTCTGAACAGGAAATCACCTGTTCTGCTGTTCCGTGCCATCAAGAATGAAACGGAGATCAGGAATATCCGCAATGCGCATCTGAAGGACGGCGCAGCGATGGTAAGGTTCCTGCGCTGGGTCAAAGAGAATGCCGCAAACGGACTGACAGAAGTCAGTGCCCAGAACCGTCTGTATGAGCTGCGTGCGGAAGGGGCAGACTATATTGAGCCTTCCTTCACGACGATCAGCGCATATCAGGCAAACGGTGCCATGATGCACTACAGCGCAACAGAAGAATCCTATGCGGATATTGAACCGAGAGGCTTCCTGCTCGTGGACTCCGGGGGAACGTACAAAGACGGTACGACAGACATTACCAGGACGATCGCTATGGGCGAACTGACAGACCTGGAAAAGAAATACTACACGATCGTTCTGAAGGGACATCTGGCACTGGCTCGTGCCCGCTTCCTGTACGGCACGACCGGAAACAACCTGGACATCCTGGCAAGAGGACCGGTATGGGATCTCGATATCGACTATCAGTGCGGAACAGGCCATGGCGTGGGACATGTCCTGAGTGTTCACGAAGGCCCTCACGGCATCCGCTGGGGAATGGGCTCACCGGCAAGACCAAACGCTGTCCTGGAGGCAGGCATGGTCGTAACGAACGAACCCGGCATCTATCTGCCCGACGAACTCGGCATCCGCATTGAGAACGAACTGCTCGTTACAAAAGGAACGAAGAACTTCTACGGTCAGTTCATGTACTTTGAAGACCTGACATACTGCCCGTATGAACTGGATGCGATCGATCCTGCTTATCTGAATGAAACAGAGATCGCCCAGATCAATGCATATCACCGGAATGTGTATGAAAAGCTCTCCGGCATGCTGAATGAAGAAGACAGAACATGGCTTGCACGGGCATGCAGGGAGATCGTGAAATGAAGCTGATATCCTGGAATGTAAACGGTCTGAGAGCCTGCGCGAAGAAGGGCTTTGCCGAATTCTTCAAGGAAGCTGACGCCGATATCTTCGGACTGCAGGAAACAAAGATGCAGCCGGATCAGCTGGATGATTCCCTGAAGTTTGAAGGCTACCACCTGTACATGAACAGCGCTGAGCGCAAAGGCTACAGCGGAACGCTTGTTTACACAAAACAGGAACCGCTGAGCGTATCCTATGAGATCGAAGGCGATGTGACAAAAGAGGGCAGAGTCATTACGCTGGAATACCCGGAATTCTGGTTCGTGTGCGCCTATGTTCCCAATTCAAAAGACGGTCTGCTGCGTCTGGATTACCGGATGGAATGGGAAGATATGCTCCGGGCACATCTTACGAAACTGAACGAAACAAAACCTGTGATCTATACAGGTGACCTGAACGTTGCGCACGAGGAGATCGATATCAAGAATCCCGCAGCCAACCGCAGAAACGCAGGCTTTACGGATGAAGAACGCGCAAAGTTCACAGAGCTGCTTGAAGCCGGATTTACCGATACATACAGATACCTGTATCCGGATAAAGTCGAGTATTCATGGTGGAGCTACCGCTTCAATGCGCGCAAAAACAATGCCGGATGGAGGATCGACTATTTCGTTGTATCCGACCGTCTGAAAGACGCGCTGGCAGACGCAAAGATCCATACAGAGGTGTTCGGGAGCGATCACTGTCCGGTTGAACTTTCTATCAATCTATAGTATCCTTCCTGAAACAGTGATAAAATTGACGCATTAAAGTATCGGAGGTTTTATGTCAGAGATACAGAAATTGATCGCCGCTCATGAAGAAGAACTGATTCAGAAACTGAGCGGGCTGGTCAGAATCAACAGTGTGGAATCCGAACCGCTGGCTGATGCCCCGTTCGGTGCAGGCCCAAGGGACGCTCTCCTTGCGGCGCTGGCAATGATGGAGAAAGACGGATTCAAAACCGTCAATCTGGACAACTATGCCGGCTATGCAGAGATGGGAGAAGGCGAACAGGTGATCGGCATTATCGGACACCTGGACATCGTTCCGGCAGCCATGTCCGACGGATGGGACACAGATCCGTTCGAGCCTGTGATCAGAGACGGCGTGATTTACGGCCGCGGAGTCGCTGATGACAAAGGCGCTGTCGTTGCAAGCATGATCGCAATGAAGGTACTGCGCGAAATGAATGTACCTCTGAACAAACGCATACGTCTGATCATGGGAACCAATGAAGAAACAGGTTCCAAATGTCTGGCGCATTATGTAGCAAAAGAAGGCCATGTTGATCTCGGCTTTACGCCTGACGGAGAATTCCCGGGCGTGCACGGCGAGAAGGGCATGATCGCCGGCGTATACCGCAGCAAACAGACAAACATCCGCTATATTCAGGGCGGCACGGCAAAGAATGTCGTCTGTCCGAAGTGCACGGTCAGAGTCGATAAGATCAGCTACAGCACGAAAGCACTGACCGACTGGTTCCACAACAACAGCATCCAGTTTACAATTGAAAACACGGATGAATATGATGAGATCACTGTCATCGGCAATGCTGCGCATGCTTCGACGCCGGAGCTGGGCATCAATGCGATCTCATATCTGATGATGGGCCTCAAGCAGGCAGGCTTCCAGGATCCCTTCGTGGACTTCTACTGCTCAAGATTCGGCCTGTACTATGACGGTACCGGAATGGGCTGCCGCTGCTCTGATGAATACGGCGCACTGACATGGAACAACGGCCTCATCAGTATGAAAGACGGCGTGATCGAAGGCACCATTGATATCCGCTTCCCCGTACAGATGAGCGCAAGAAGCGTTGTCAGAATGATGCAGGACAACCTGGATCATGAAGGCGGCTCAGTAGAAATCAGGAATACGACAGAACCGCTGTTCTTCCCTCAGGATTCCCAGCTTGTCCAGGCACTGTATTCCGCATATACGGAAGTGACGGGCGACACGGAACATGAACCGATGACGATCGGCGGCGGCACTTATGCAAAGGGCATCCACAACACGATCGCATTCGGATGCGCATTCCCTGACAAGGATTACAGGATCCACAATACCAATGAATACTGTCCGATAGACGAACTGCTGAAACAGGCAGAGATCTACGTCAGAGCGATCCAGAATCTCCTTGCAATTTAAACTTCAGCCGGACCTCAATGGTTCGGCTTTTGCATGCACGGCATGCTATAATGGACCACGGTGAGCAATATGAAAAAAACAGCGATTCTGTATGATTTTGATAAAACACTGTGTACAAAAGATATGCAGGAATACAGCCTGATCCCGTCACTTGGATACAAGGAGCCTTCTCAGTTCTGGAAGGAAGTCGGGAAACTCAGCAGACAGAGCCAGATGGACGGCGTCAGTGCGTATCTCTACTGGCTTGTCAGAAAATATGAAGAACAGGGCAGACCGCTGCGGCGTGAAGACTTTGCGGACGTCGGAAGATCGATCGAGTTTTACCGCGGGGTCGATACCTGGTTCAGACGGATCAATGAATACGGCGCTTCCCTGGGACTTGAGATCGAACACTATGTCATTTCATCCGGAATGGCAGAGATCATCGAAGCATCCGGCATCGCCGATGAATTCCGCAGGATATATGCCTGCCGTTATTACTATGACGAAAACGGCACAGCCAGATGGCCTGCGCAGATCATCAACTATACGACCAAGACGCAGTATATCTTCCGCATCAACAAGCAGGTGCTTGATGAATCGGATGATGAGAGCCTGAACGCCTGGGTGCCGCAGGAACAGCGTCCCATCCCGTTCAGCCGGATGGTATATATCGCAGACGGACTGACAGATGTTCCATGCATGAAACTGGTAAAAGAGTACGGCGGAAAATCGATCGTGGTGTATAATCCTGAGAGTGCCAAAGCGGGCATCACGGCATCCAGGCTGATCCGTGAAAACCGGGCAGATTTCATGTCTGTCGCAGATTACAGAGAATCACACGATCTTGAAACGCTGGTGAAGCTGATCCTGGACCATATGGCAGCTGACAGCAGACTCGAAGATCTGGAAGGAAGATACAGATGAGCAACAGCAAATCAAAACACAGAAGATCAAAAAAGAAGACCAGGACATTCAAGCCGCTGCGCCTTCTGCTTGTGATCGCCGTCATGGCGGTCTTCGGATACGGTGTGTACAGGGTGTCACAGCTGGTCATCCCGAAGCCGTTTGTCGTCGTGCTGGATCCGGTATTGGGCGGCGGGGCAAAAGGTCTGGAAGGCTATGTCAATGAAGCAGACTATGCAGAACATCTGATCGGCGTGATCAATACAAAACTGCAGGAACAGCACAGGATCGAAGCAGTCCTGACCCATACTCCGGACAGGGAGATGTCCGTTGAACAGAGGGCAGCTATGATCAATGAACTGAACCCCGATCTTGTTCTCAGCATCCGCTGCGATTACTCCCCGGATGAAAATGAATCCGGCATGGTGATCTGTGCGGATCCCGCAAACAGAACATCCAGAAAAAGCATGGACTTCGCCCAGACTATCGCAGAACAGTTTGAAAACAGCGAATGGTATCCGTATGAAGTCAGAACGGGATATATGTATTTCGATCCGATCGGTGAAAACAGATATGCACCGATATTCAAAGAAGAAAAAGAGGGCAGTCTGACAACATGGCCGCTGATGGAACAGACCGATCCGGTCACTGTTATCTGCTCGGCACTGTATGTGACCAACGAATCAGAAACACAGTTCATGACGAGCGATGAAGCATATGAAAATGCTGCAGACCTGTATATCAAGGCGATCCTGCAGTATGCGGGGGCGAACTGATGAAAGACACAAGTCAGAACGGGGAACGGTTCCTCAAGGCGTTTGCGTCCATTGAACGTTCCATGAACGAGATGGCAGGTTCTGTTGTCTACAATTCATTTTCCAGGCTGCTGTCCGTATGTTCCGGCCGCAATACAGCCGTCAGGACCAATCAGGAACGCCTGCGTGAATACGCGGAGCTGCGCAATGCGATCGTTCATCAGCGCGATGGCAATGAAGAACTGATCGCGATCCCCACAGACGCAGCTGTTTCCGATATCGAACGGATCGCCAGACTGGTCGACCGCCGCAGGTCTGTGCTGCAGTATGCGACAAAGCCGGTCAGGACCGTGAGCACAGATGATACGGTAACAGACGCCTACCATGCCATGAAAGAGCTCGGAACAACAAAGATCCCTGTATACAGGGATCAGAACTTCCAGGGTATCGTTACAATGGAAACGATCGCCGGATGGGCGATCGAAGGCGGCAGTGAGGATGTGACCTGTTTCGACATCATGGAGCGCACAAAGATCGAACGAGTCGTTTTCCTCAAAAGCAGATCGTACATTGAAGACGTCATCAGCATCTATGATTCAGCGATGAAAGAAGGCAGACGTCCGCCTGTGATCATCCTTACAAAAAACGGAAGCAGGAATCAGAATCCGGAAGGGATCATCACGGCTTATGACCTGCCATCCATTTTATCGGCACTGATATGACCGTCCGGCAAAGGGCGGTTTTTTATTGATTGCGTTTGATTTCAGAAACCATGCGGTTCAATGTCTCGATGATATAGCAGGCCGGCACATGAGAGGTCATATTATCCTCTTCCGCCATGATCAGCGGCAGTTCATATGCAATGCATACATCGGCAGCTTTTGCCAGAGGTGAATCCTGATCGGAAGTCAGGGTAATGACCTTGCAGCCGCTGGTATGATAATTCCTGACTCTTGCGATGATCTCAGTTGACTGTCCGGAAACGGAGATCAGGAAAATACATGTGTTGTTTGCGATTTTATCCGAGAAATGACCTAAGTGCATGTTGTTGGGATCTTCAATACGGAACGAGGTCATTGTTTTATAGGAAAAAATCAGCACCCCGTAAGCAGCGATGATATTGGAACCGCCGTATCCCGCAAAGATCAGCAGATCCTTGGAAGCAATCAGTTCGGCAGCAGCACGCATACTGCTGACAAACTCGGGCGACGTGCATGTGAATTCGAAGAAATGCCTCAGGTCGGTCAGTTCATTGCTGGTCAGGCCGGCAAGATCTGCTTCATTTTCACTGATCTCCTTCTTCAGCTGATATTTGAATTCAGAAAAACCGCTGAACCCATATTTCCTGCAAAGACGCAGAATGCTGGCAGTTGAAGTGTTGGCATTCCGGGCGAGCTGACCGATCGTCATTTCAGAAGCCTGCTTAGGATTCTGAACGATATATTTATAAATGTAGAGCTCAGTCGTGCTCATATCGGGCAAATCTCTTAATATCTGCATACAAAAACCTTCCAAGAGAATCATAACAGCATTTTCCCTGTTGTAAGCAATAATTTATTGTGTGAGATAAATGATTCCTGTAAAATTTACTCAGTTAAGAAGGAGATGGAAATATGGGCAAATATTTCGGAACAGACGGATTCCGCGGGGAAGCCAATGTCAATC
>CAMOPG010000084.1:0-11108 GCA_946622165.1 uncultured Erysipelotrichaceae bacterium | reverse complement strand
CTCAGTTAATCGCTCTTTCAGCGATGTTCTTCTGATATGACGCTCTGTAGTTTCGATTCCCTTCTCAAAGGCGTATTTCTCCCCGATCAGCACCAGTGACTGACGGGCTCTAGTGATTCCTGTATAGATCAGTTTTCTCTGCAGCATGATCATGTGCTGGGAAGTGATCGGGAATACAACGATCGGATATTCCGAACCCTGTGACTTATGCACAGAGATGCAGTATGCCAGGGTAATGTTGCCGACGTTTTCGGGCGTGTATTCGACATAGATATCCTCAAAGCGGACAATGAGGACATGCTGGTGGTTTTCCGTCTCGTTTGGCAGCAATATTTCTTCCAGGATGCCGATATCACCGTTGAACACATCATCGTCCGGCTGATTCTTCAGCTGAAGGATCTTGTCACCGACACGGAATGTCATATAACCGAATTTAAACTGGCGCTTGCCCTGCCCTGCAGGATTGAAAGCCTCCTGCAGCGCATTGTTCAGCACATCTATGCCTGCAGAGCCGCCGTACATCGGAGCCAGTACCTGGATCTGATCGATGTCGTAGCCTTTGCTGATGGCGTTCTGAACGATGGAGACAACGCCGTCCCTGATCTGATACTTTTCGCATTCCAGGAAAACGACATCATTGGTAAAGGCAGAAAGGTCTGCATGGCCTTCAGAGATCTGATGTGCCAGTCCGATCACATCGCTGCCCTCTTTCTGCCGGTAGATATGATTCAGTCTGATCAGAGGGAACCGCTCGGATTCGATCAGATCTCTCAGAACACACCCGCAGGATACGCTTGGCAGCTGGTCTTCATCACCGATGACACAGATCTTCTTGACCCGCTTGGAGGCTTTCAGAAGATTCCAGAACAGCCAGTTGTCGACCATGGAAAACTCATCGATGATCACAAGGTCCGCCAGGAGCGGTTCATCTTCATTGACGCCGAATGTATTTGTTTCCAGGTCCCACTTCAGCAGTGCATGGATCGTTGAGCTGTCCGTATCGGTCAGCTGTGAGAGGCGCTTTGCTGCCCTTCCTGTCGGAGCCGCACAGACGACCGTGCTGCCCTGAAACATCATTCTGAACAGCGTTACAAGCGCTCTTACAACGGTCGTTTTTCCTGTTCCGGGTCCGCCTGTGATGATCGTAAACGGGTTGGTAAAGAAAGACATGATCGCATCCCGCTGACTTTGGTCGTATGTGATCTGGATATCCTGTTCCAATGACCTGAGATATCCCTCAAGGATATCCATATCAGGTTCATCAATATAGCTGAACGGGAAGTTCTTCAGGAATGAAGCGATCCCCGCTTCTGCATCATACTGCGATACCGGGAAGACACGGTCTTCCTCCTGAACGATACGCCGGTTCATCAGTGCCTGATGAAAGATATCCTCATATTCACAGGAAAGACCTGCGGTCTTTTTCATGAAAGTATTGTGCAGAGTTTCCTCGTCGACCCAGCTGTCGCCGCTGGCAACACAGAGATCCATGCACAAAGAAACAAGATATGCGTAAAGCCTGCGGTCATCATCCTCCCGGAAGCCAAGACTCATGGCGATCTTATCTGCTGTTGCAAAACCGAAGCCGTCACACTCATCAATGACACGATACGGATTTTCCTTCAGCTTGGTTAGGGCTTCTTTTCCGTATGCTTTATTCAGTCTCACAAGATTCCTGATGCCGATCCCGTGTACGTTCAGGAACTGTACCAGTTCATTCATGCCGTCATCATCACGCATGATTCCTTCATAGATGACACGTCTTTTATCTTCTGACAGTTCTTTAATGCTTTTGAGGATGTCCGGATCTTCCTTGATCAGATCAAGACATTCTTCCCCGAATGTGTCTACGACTTTCTCAGCAGTCTTTTTGCCGATGCCGGGAAACTGTACGCCGGACAGATAACGGATGATGCCTTCCCTTTCATTGGGCAGAGGCTTCTCATAGGATTCCATGGCGAACTGCATGCCGTATCTTGGGTGTTCGACATAGTGTCCGGTGATGTTGTACAGAATATCCAGATCAACAGCCGGAAACAGTCCGGTCACGGTAATGATCTTTTCCGTCTCATTGTGCAGACGAAAACGCATCACCGTATACATGGTGGTGTCGTTCCGGAATATGATATGAACTGCTTTGCCGAGGATCGTTACGGATTCCTGTTCAGACATGCTTCTGTCCTTCCGCACGGATCATTTCCATGAGGTCCGTGCTTCCCTGATACACGTTGTCGATCGTGCCGCCGCCCAGCATCATGTCGCCGCTGTAGAAGACAGCCTGCTGACCCGGTGTTACGGAGCGTACTTTCTGAGGATATCTGACAATGGCGGAATGCTCATCGATCATTTCCACATTGACGGGATTATCTGCCTGTCTGTATCTGAATTTTGCGTTCATGTCCCCTGACAACGGCTCATCCGTCAGGAGATTGATCCCTGATACAAGGCATGCATCTGTGTATAACAGATCCTGATGTTCCTGGTCTGTCACATACAGGATATTTTTCTCTACATCTTTTCCGATGACATAATACGGGCCGCTTCCGCCGATATCGAGACCCTTTCTCTGACCGACCGTATAGTACAGAACGCCTTTGTGTTCGCCGACCTGTGCTTGAGTCGGAATGTTGTAAATGATGCCCGGCTTCATCGGCAGATAATTGCTCAGGAACTGTCTGAACTGACGTTCACCGATGAAACAGATACCAGTGCTGTCCTTCTTTTCAGCAACCGGAAGATTCAGCTTTTCAGCGATCGCACGCACCTCAGGCTTCGTGATGCTGCCAAGAGGAAAGAGCACATGATCCAGAACTTCTTTCCGGACCTGCGCAAGAAAATAGGACTGATCCTTGTTCCTGTCGTCTGCCTTGAGGATCACAGAATGTCCGTGGTATGTACCCATCTTTGCATAATGACCGGTAGCGACCGTATCAAAACCCTGGCTGTCACGGAACTCCAGAAAACTGTCAAATTTAATGTACCGGTTGCACAGGATATCAGGGTTCGGTGTTCTTCCTTTCCGGTAATCGTCAAGGAAGCGTTCAAAGACATTCTTCCAGTATTCCTGCACAAAATCGACTCTTAAGAGCGGCAGGCCCAATGCATCTGCAGTGCGTTTGGCGTCCATGTAGTCCTGTTCCTGGGAACAGACCGGATCATCCAGAGTCGGATTTCCGAGAATATCATCGTTTGTCAGGGAATCCCAGTTGCGCATAAAAGCACAGGTGACGTCATATCCCTGTTCTTTGAGAAGCCATGCGGCAACGGCACTGTCAACGCCGCCCGATAAACCTACCATTACTTTTCTGCTCATGTATTCCCCCATACCGTAAAAAACGGATCTCTCCGTTTTTATTCTAATCTGTTTCTTCCTTTTCTTCACGGACTTTTCCGCATCCGTCAAAGGATACACATGTCAGCGGGCATGATCTGTCCGCTACATTGCGGAGTTCCTCAGGTACGAACATCGTGATCTCTTCCGCGTCATATCCGACCTGGAAATTCTTTTCGTTAAGTATGATCGGACGTTTCAGAACGCTTGGATTATGCTTGATAAAGGAAATCAGATTATCAAGCGTCATGGAATCAATATCAATATTGTTCTCCTGGATCACTTTTGAGCGCTTTGAAATAATATCATCCGTACCGTTTTCACTTCTGATCAGGAGATGCTTGATCTCGCTGTCATTCAAAAGTGTCTTGAAAATATTCTTTTCAATATACGGAAGATCTTTTTCTTTCAGCCACTGTTTGACCTTTCGGCAGCTTGCACAGCCTGGTGATGTATATATAACGATCATATGAACCTCTACTGAAACAGTATATCATGATAGTCAATACTTTATGAAAAACAACGGAAGTGTTCTGTAAAAAACAAGCATATTATGTAAACATCTGCAGATACTTTTCACAGCGTTTCATCTGCTTTAAAAGCGTGCGCGCATCATGATCCAGCTCATATTCATCTCCGTTCATAAACATGACGGTGCTCCTGCCGTTTCCTCTGCTTCTGCATTTCAGGATCTCATTGCTGCAGAGCCACACACAATCCGGATCATCGGGTGAAACGACCGGGAAAAAGATCCTTCGGGATGAATGAGAGATCATGACAGGCGTCTTCTGCCTGGTGTGCATGATCATGCGGAAGGCATCCTGCCTTCCCTTCATGGTACTGCCGTACTGCAGGCAGAAATGCTCCAGCAGCTCAGCGGCTGTGCATGAGACATGCAATGTACGTCTGTCCATCAGCAGACACTCAGCCTGTCCATCCTGAGTGTTTCTGATCAGCATTACCTGTGAGGGATGGATCACCGGTTCTTCGGGCATTCTGCGCATCCTCCTGATTCCTGCATCTGCATGGCTGTCTGCTGCATCACGCGGTACGTATCAACTGCCTGCACTGATACGGAGATCTTCGCGTTATGTTCCAGAAATGCGGCTCCAGTGATGGAGATCAATGGCTTCACATCTCCGAAATGATCAAGCATAACCTGCCTGACTGCAGGCAGATCATTCCTGTCAGTCAGACAGACATCCAGTCTGATCACACTGTCAGGCCGGTTGTTTGTTTCTTTCAGAAGCAGATCCATGAGATGCAGACAGCGTTCTGTCTGCTCTTCCGTACGCATTGAAGGCTCAAATCCTTCAAGCATCGAAGCATCCAAAGCTGTCATAAAAATGAAATCTCCCAGCCTGAGCGCGGGAGAACCGGTAACTTCTTTTGAGATCAGCGGACTGCTGATCACTTCCTGCAGGATCATTGATTGTTCTCCTCATAGAACGGTTCATCCCAGACACTGTCATCAATGACATTGTCCGATTCATCATAAAAACGATAATACCGTTCTTCCAAGTATTTCATATTCTCTTCGTAATGTTTGGCATTCATCAGATAGAACATATAGATGCCTGCTGCTGCAAAGGCTGCCATCGTGAATACCGACATAAAATCACTGACTGACTCGATCATATATACGCTTCTTTCACGTCTATTATACCAATGATCCGCTGGTCAGAAAATCCTCACCTTTGATCACTTCCGTCAGGGACAATCCCGGGAAACCCAGCTGGTCCAGCACCTGATACAGCACCAGTGCAACGCAATTGGAGAGGTTCAGACTCCTTGCGTCTGCTTTCATCGGGATCCGCATACAGCGGTCCAGATTATTTCTCAGGATCGTTTTGTCGATGCCAGTGCTCTCTTTGCCGAATACCAGATAAATATCGCCTTCTGCTTTCGTGTAATCAAACGAAGAAGGTGTATGGCTTCCATAGCGTGTCACATACCAGAAGTCACCTTTGTTTTCTGCCGTAAACGCGTCCCAGTCATGCCAGATATGATATGTGACCTGTCCGGCATAATCCATGCCGGCACGTCTGAGATGCGCGTCGTCCATATAGAAGCCTAACGGCTCGATCAGATCCAGCACACAGTCAAACGCCATGCATGTGCGCATGATGTTGCCGGTGTTGGCAGGGATCTCCGGCTCATACAGAACCACATGGATCATGCTGTTTTCCTTTCCGGCAGGAACCAGATCAATCCTGCTGTCACTGCAAGCAGTCCGAAGAAGCCGATTACGATGCGCATGACCAGATCGTAGAAGAACTGTTCCGGTACCATTCTGATCAGCAGTTCTGTACGCGGATCAAGCAGGTACAGATCGTTGTCAAAGAATACTTCATGGAACTGAATCCAGAAGGCATTGAAATCGATCGCTGCCCATACGGCAAGCGCGGATATGAGTGCGAGAATGAGAATGACGCCTGCCTGAAAGCCGAACTTCAGCAGTTCGCGTTTCTTCTCATGACCATACAGTACAGCACACAGCAGTACTGCTCCGATCACTGCAGCAGCAGTCCGGAATGTCATTGCATTCTGATACAGTGCCTTGACATCGATCATATGCAGTTTTTCACGCTGATCGAATACTTCACGCTCGGTTCCGTCAACAACAGCCTTCACGTACAGGTCATCCCGTTCATCCTTGAGATATGCCAGCAGCACATCTGTTGTATGTTCCAGATCTTCATCACTCATCTGCATATACTCGGCTGTACCGTTTTTCGCATATTCTTTTGTATAGAAACCGCGGTCAAAGCACAGTACGTCTACAACTGTCAGCATCGCTGCCAGTGTCAGAAGAAAGAAAGCTGCTGCCGCAGCAAACTTATTTCCTTTCATCAAGCCATGCCTCCAGCTTCCTGATCGCTTTTCCTCTGTGGGAAATGCTGTTCTTTTCTTCATCTGTCATTTCAGCCATCGTCTTGCCGAACGGAGGATACCAGATGATCGGATCATATCCGAAACCGTTGTTTCCTCTGGGTTCATGTGCGATCTCGCATTCGACAGTGTCTTCAAATACGGCAGGCTCCCTGCCCGGAGCAGTCCAGGCGATCGCGCATACGTATCTGCATGTCCTGTTTTCAATGCCCTGCATTTTTTCCAGGATCACCTGGTTTTTGTAGCTGTATGGCGTGTCATGTCCGAGATATCTTGCGCTGTGCACGCCCGGCTGTCTGTCAAATGCGTCGATCTCAAGTCCGGAATCATCCGAGATCGCTTCGATCCCGTAACGGTCCGTTACAGACTGCGCCTTGATCACAGCGTTTTCAGCAAATGTCGTGCCGTTTTCTTCGATCTCCGGCATATCTTTCAGATCAGCCAGTGATTTGACCGTATATCCTTCCGGTTCCAACATAGAACGGAATTCTCGGATCTTTCCCTGATTCGTGCTGGCTACCACGATTACTTTTTCTTCTGTATTTTTCATAGCTGTCATTATATCGCAGTTGAATATGTTATGGTAATCCAAACAGAAGATTCCTGAAAATTTATGAAATTTATGATTGAATTTCAGATAACTCTGTGTAATAATCTTAATTGCTGTTGGGATATAGCCAAGCGGTAAGGCAACTGGCTCTGAACCAGTCATTTCGGGAGTTCGAATCTCTCTATCCCAGCCGATCGAAGACAGCTGACCGCAGCTGCCTTTTTTTTGCCCTGAATCATTATCAGAGATCGGATCAGTATGCAGGAATGACTTGGAGTCCGTTTTTTGTTATAATATGCATATATTTCTTTTACCCTGCAATCATTTATTCTGCAGTATGTTCGCCTCAGATCATGCTGAGAAAGGTTTTCATGATTTACATAACAGGAGATGTTCACGCCAAGTTTGACCGTGTAGATGCTTTTTGCCGACGTGTATACTCAAGCAAGCAGGATATTTTGATCATGCTCGGTGATGCAGGGATCAATTACTACGGCAATGAGACAGATCATCAGCTCAAGGAAAAGATCTCACGGATACCGATCACATTGTTCTGCATACAGGGCAACCATGAGAACAGACCCGGCAACATCCCCTCTTACAGGACAAAACATTTTCACGGGGGAACGGTGTGGTACGAAGAGGAATTTCCCTCCATCCTGTTTGCGAAAGACGGCGAAATCTATGATTTTGACGGATACCGGACGATCGTGATCGGCGGTGCATACAGTCTGGATAAATATTACCGGATCAACAATGAACTTCCCTGGTTTGAGGACGAGCAGCCTGATGACAGGATCAAGACACGTGTTGAGGAACAGCTTGAGAAAAACAGCTGGCAGATCGACATTGTCCTTTCCCATACCGTGCCTGCCAGATATGTTCCCCAGGAAGCGTTCCTGAGAGGCATCGATCAGTCACTGGTAGACAAATCAACGGAGGAATGGCTTGGGACACTGGAATCCAGGCTGACTTATCAGAAATGGTATGCCGGGCATTTCCATACGGAGAAAAAGATCGGCCGTCTGGAGATCATGTTCAACAACTTCGATGTCTTCTGTTCCAATATACCGCGCAGATAAACAAACATGCGGCCGGGCTGTACAATACCCGGTCTTTTTACATTGTGCGGGTATCTGATTTGAGGTAAAATATGTTGGCTAAGGAGTTATTTGAAATGACTGGATTAAGAACAAGATTTGCCCCGAGTCCTACGGGGTATATGCATATCGGCAATCTTCGCACAGCCCTTTATGCTTATCTGGTAGCGAAGAAAGACCCTGAAGGTGTATTTATCCTTCGTATCGAAGATACCGATCAGGGACGCCTTGTTGAAGGTGCTACGGATATTATTTATGAAACGATGAAGCAGTGCGGTCTGAAACATGATGAAGGTCCGGATATCGGCGGACCTGTCGGACCGTATGTTCAGTCTGAGCGTGTACACGCAGGCATCTACATGGACTATGCCAAGAAACTGATCAAGCTCGGCGGTGCACATTACTGCTTCTGTGATGAAGAAATGATCAAGGCTCAGAAAGAACGTGACGGAGAATCATTCAAATATGATGACCCCTGCAAGCATCTGAGTATTGAGGAAGCAGAAGCCAGGATCGCAGCAGGAGAAAAATTCGTTGTCCGTCAGACGATTCCCGAGAGCGGAACAACATCGTTCGACGATGAAGTATTCGGAACGATCACCGTTGACAATTCAACACTGGATGAATCTGTCCTGATCAAGAGCGACGGCTTCCCTACCTATAACTTCGCAAATGTCATCGATGACCATTTGATGGGCATCACGGATGTTGTCAGAGGCATGGAATATCTCTCCTCTGCTCCGAAATACAACCTGATCTATGAATCATTCGGATGGGACATCCCCCGCTATATTCACTGCCCGCCTGTCATGAAGGATGAGCATTCAAAGCTTTCCAAGAGAAACGGCGACGCAAGCTTCCAGGATCTGGTTGCAAAGGGCTATCTGCCCGGTGCGATCCTGAACTACATCGCGCTGCTCGGATGGGCTCCTGAAACAAATCAGGAGATCTATACGCTGGATGAGCTTGTACAGGCATTCAATGTCAAGCGTATCGGAACAAACGGTGCGATCTTTGATCCCGTGAAGCTGACAAGCATCAATGGTCTGTGGCTGAGAAATATGGATCTTGATTCCTATTATGACCTCGTCAAGCCTTATATCGATCAGGCTGTCAAAGGCGACTTTGACAAGAAAAAGATCGCTGCAGTCGTACAGGTCAGAGCAAATACTCTGAATGAGATCCCGGAAATGCTCGACTTCTTCGATACATTCCCTGCTTATTCAAATGACCTCTATACAAACAAAAAGAGCAAGACCAATCCCGAAGTTGCCCTGACTGCACTGAAAGCATGCAGAGAAGTGATCATGGGTATTGATCAATGGACACTGCAGACGATCCATGACACACTCATGGAACTTCCGGCAAAACTCGGCATGAAGAATGGACAGGTGCTCTTCCCCCTGCGTCTTGCAATTTCAGGCAAACAGTCCACACCGGGCGGTGCCTTTGAGATCGCAGAGATCCTCGGCAAAGAAGAAACACTCAGAAGACTTGATCTTTCGATCGCACAGCTGGAGAACTGAACATGGAAATGCGCATCATATCAGAGAACACACTGAATACATTTGTTGAAAAGAGCAGTAATGTTCACTATATGAAAACAGCTATGTGGGCGCGCTTCAAACGGAAAACGGATGGGGACACCCCATCCTTTCTTGGTTTTTATGAGGATGATGAACTGAAAGCCACCGCAATGGTACTGAAGAATACATGGCTGATGCACAGGTATCTGTATGTTCCCTGGGGACCGTGCATGGATTATACAGATGAACATGTCAGAAACGAAGTATTCAGGCTCCTGAAAGAATACGCCCTGAAGAATCAGGTGCAGTTCCTGCGTGTTGACCCGAATGTCATACGGTGCCACAGAACGATCACCGGAGATCCTGTTGACGATGGTTTCAGCAATGAGTGCGTAACCGAGGATCTGAAAGAACTCGGATATACCCATAAAGGCTATGGCTATGCATACAACGGATCATGGACAAACAGATATACGTTATTTGTTGATCTGAACAAAGACATGAAGGATGTCATTGCCGGTTATGCCAAGCCCAGAAAAACAGCCCTGAACAGGCATGCGGTCATCGGTGTATCCACACGTATCGGAAATGCGGATGACCTGCCCTCCCTGATGGATTTCGAAGTCCAGCTCAGCGAACAGGACGGATTCAAGCCGCATTCCAGAAAATTCTTTGAAGCGCTTCTTGAAAGCTTCGGAGAACATGCGGTGATCTACGTTACCGAGATCAACCTGGATACAATGATCAGCGGCATTGAAGCAGAGCTTGCCTCAAAGAAGTACAGAAAAGACCCGGAAGCCCGCGCTGCCAAGGAAAAGGAACTGGAGAAAGCATCCGGACTGAAGCAGAAATACGGTACTAAAGTTCCGATCGCATGCGGACTGTTCATTCGTCTTGGACATATGTCCTGGGATCTTTATACCTACAATCATAAGGAATTCAACTTCATCAAACCGGTCGACAACCTTCATGCATTTGCAATGAATGACATGAAGGAACACGGCGTACTGACATATGATATGTGCGGATTCTCCGGCACTGCCTCCAAAGATGATCCTTATTACGGACTGTATGCATATAAGCGTTCATTCGGTCCGGAGTTTATCGAGCAGATCGGTGAATTCGATTATGTATTCAGGCCCAAAGCCATGAAGCGCTTCCGCTTTGAAAAACTGGCTGTCAACCATGTCAAACGGAAATACTGGGCATACAGATATATGAAGAAGCAGAAATAACAGGAAGGAGGCAGTTCGTTAACGCCTCCTTTTGTTTCAGAAGTCTGATGTTTGACTGCGCCTCTCATCGATCATAAAATGACTGAAAACAGGAGCTGGGGAACTGAACAAATACAGAATCGAAGCAGACACATTGATGGATGCCGGTGTTCAGGGATCGCTGAATTTGCTTTCGAGCTGAAGGATCTCTATGAAACATTGTCAGGAAAAGCAAGACTGGAAGAGCCATACTACGTTCATAATGATATTGCGTTCGTTGCCGAAACAGGCGGTCATGTAAAAGTTGCGGGACGACTGAGCAAAAATAACGCTTTTGGCTTTACACACGATATTTCAGCCTGTATGGGTAATCCACGGTAGTTCAACCTGTTATGTCTTTTTACCCACACGGTAGTTCACATTACCATAAATGGTTTGTCCGCAGTTATAATAAGCATCGGATTTTGCCTTTCTCAATCGGAGAAACATAATCGG
>CAMOPG010000083.1:0-11109 GCA_946622165.1 uncultured Erysipelotrichaceae bacterium | reverse complement strand
CCAGATGATCGCTGTCTGACGGATGTTCCATCATGGTGTTGATCCAGGGACCATAGTTGGTCGGCTGGAGTGCTTTCAGCATTCTCTCATAACCCGGATGCTGTCGGATCTTTTCAGCTTCCCTGCCCAGTGTTCCTTCTGACTGTGCCTGCATCAGGATCGCTGCGCATTCCAGACAGTCTTCCATCTCTTCCTCAGCTACGCCGTCTGCTTCAAACATCGAAGTGAATGTCGTGCGGAAATTATCGGATGAACGCTGTTCTGCCTCAGCAATAAACGCTTTGAGTTCATCGTCACCATATGTCTGGAAATCGATGGACTTCGTATGATAATGGATGCCTGTTTCATTCATAACAAGATTGCCGTACAGATGAGCTCCGCTCAGCGGCATGGCAGTGATCACCTCATACAGGGAACCGTCACGAAGGATATGCTGAGAGTGCTGGTGACCTGTCAGACAAAGCTGTACGTCTGCCTTGCGCAGTGTATCAGCCAGATCCTTGTTTGTGATCGTGTAGGAACCGCCGGCATTGCTCAAAACACTGTGATGAGAACAGAACAGGATGCGCCATCCGTTGTCATCTGCTTCTTTCAGCTGTCCTTTCATCCATTTTAAAGTGTCTTTGCTGAAGGATGCGGCTGTATTCCTGCTGTCGGTACAGTCATCCATCGCCAGCATCAGCACCCCTTTTTCCAATACGCTGTAGCTGAGCGATGCTTTGTCACGGCTGTGAATATCGAACAGCGGGAAATAGATCTCTTCATAACCCGCCGGTGACATGTTGTTGAAATCATGGTTGCCTGTCGTCATCACGATCCGGATGCCGGCATCCTTGACCGGCTTCAGCATTTCATACAATGCATGTGCATCATCCGCATTTCCGCTGTTTGTATTGTCTCCGGTAATGATCAGAACATCCGGATGGATATCCAGGACCTCCCTGAAAAATGCTTCGTAGCATTTCCCGGCAGCTGAGATCAGCGGAATGATCGTACTGACAGTACCTTTGTTCTGCGTATAGTGCAGATCGGATACGATCACAGCTTTGAACTCCATTGTATCTTTCTGTCTCTCAGGTGTGCCGGTACATCCCGACAGGATCAGCAGGAAACCGATCAGAAACAGTTTGAAACTAATTCTTTTCATCCAGTATCAGCTCCATCACTGTCTCCATAGGCTTCATTCCTGCCTTCTCATAAAAAGCGATCGCAGGATCATTGAATGACCAGACATTGAGTGTAATATGATACACATTCATCGTTTTTGCGTATTCCTTGACATACTCAAAGATCTGTCTGCCGACATTCTTTCCGCGTGCATGTTCATCAACACAAAGATCATCGATAAACAATGTACGGATATCAGTCATATTGTTGTTATGAAGACGTCTCTGCATGACGGTAAATGCATAACCGAGCACTTCTCCGTCCTCATCCGCAACGAAGATCGGTGCATTGTCATCTTTGATCATGTCCTTCAGTTCATCAACTGTATATTTTGTAGTATCGGGTATAAACAAGTCAGGCCTGCCCTGCGCATGTATATTCAGCACCTGCACAAGCAGATCAAGTATTTTCGGGATATCCTGTTCCTGAGCTCTGCGTACGATCATATGAAACTTCCTTTCAATGTATAGTATTATAGCAGGGAACAGAATGTGAGGTATGCATTATGATCAGAGGGATCACAACAGAATTGTGTGCCGGAAGTATCCGGGACTGTCTTCTGGCAGAACGGTTTCCGATCGACAGGATCGAACTGAACTGCGCGCTTGAACTGGACGGTCTGACGCCTTCCTTCCATGAATATATGAATGCACGCAGACGCAGTACAAAAAAGATCATCTGCATGGTCAGACCCAGACCTGCCGGTTTTGTCTATCAGGCAGAAGAGATCCGTACGATGTTCGATGATGCACAGATGTTCCTGGAAAATAAGGCAGACGGGATCGTATTCGGCTTTCTGAATCCGAATGATACAGTCGATAAAGCATTGGTGCGTGATATGACGCAGCTAGTTCATTCCTATCAGAAAGAAGCAGTCTTCCATATGGCTTTTGATCTGACTCCGGACCCGTTTGCGGCTATTGAGGCACTGATCAGCTGCGGGGCAGACCGTGTTCTGACAAAAGGACATGCCGCAAATGCCCTGGAGGGTATTCCCCTGCTGTCCAACCTGATCGCATTATACGGAGATGATATCCAGATCCTTCCGGGCGGAGGCGTATCTGCAGACAATGCAAAACACATCATTCAGCAGACCGGCGCAAAGCAGATCCATTTTTCCGCCAAGTCAGCATATGAAGACCATGGCAGTTACTATGCCAGTGATGAGCGGAAGATCACTGCGATCTTTGACGCACTGCGGTCATTATGATATCTTCTAGCGCGCTTCAGCGCGTTTTTTTATATGCGGCAGTTTTGGTTTTGTTTCTGTGATGATGATCGCCGCAAAGATCATTGCAAAGCCGATGACCATCGGCAGATCCAGCTGCTCATGGAAAAAGATCATGCCGAATATCACCCCGAATACCGATTCAAGGCTGAGTATCAGTGACGCTTCGGAAGGATCGGTATATTTCTGTCCGATATTCTGAAACAGCAGTGATAACGCCGTGCACGCCAGTGCAAGATACAGCGTTCCGATCAGTGCACTGCCATGCAGCACACGGACGTCAGGTGTTTCAAACAGCAATGTGCCTGCCCATGAAAAGACGGCTGCAGAGATGAACTGCAGAATGGTCAGCAGAACCGGATCTTTTCCTTTCCCGCAGGCGGAAAGAGCGGCGATATGAGAAGCGAACAGGAAGGCGGACAGCACTGCAAGTCCATCCCCTTTGCTCAGCACATATCCATTTCTGAAAACTGCCATGCATATCCCGCATATGCACAGTACAGCTGCGATCAGATGATGCGCCTCCGGCATCCTGTGTTCTGTAATGATGCACAGGAACGGTACAATGACGCAATAGGATGCGGACAGGAAGGTGCTTTTTCCAGGCATTGCGGTCGTTACGCCGATCGTCTGTGAGCTGTATGCCAGAAAGAGGAAAAAGCCGATCAGAAAGCCGCTTTTTGCATAATCACGGTCGATCAGACGAAGCTTTTTCCTGAACAGGATCATCAGCACAGCTGCTGCAATTGAAAATCTCAGGGCAAGCAGAAAAAGCGGCGGAATCGTATCCGTCGATTGTTTGACGACTGTCAATGAGCTTCCCCATATGATTGCCGTTGTCAGCAAGGCCAGTCTGGCCATTGTGCTTTTTCTGTCCATAAAACTACCTGAACGTATGATCAGAACTGAATCTGTATGATCGATCAAAGAATGCCGACTCTTCTGAATACCTCGTCAACATTTCTGACATGGTACGCTGTGTCAAAGCAGTCATCGATCTCTTCCGGCGTCAGAACTGAGGTAACTTCCGGCAGACTTTCCATCAGCTTCCGGAATGACACATGATTTGTCCACGCATTGATTGCCTGCGGCTGCACCGTATCATATGCCTTTTCACGTGACCATCCCTTTTCAACAAGCTTCAGCATGAACCTCTGTGAGAAGATCACGCCGTCTGTCAGCCAGATGTTCTTTTCCATCTGTTCCGGGTACACAGTCAGGTTCTTCAGGATATTTCCGAATCTGTACAGCATGTAATCGAGCAGTTCCGTCGCATCAGGCGCAATGATCCGTTCGACTGAGGAATGAGAAATATCACGTTCATGCCAGAGCGCAACATCTTCATATGCCGTCATCATGTAGCCTTTCAGTACACGGGCACAGCCGCAGATGTTCTCACTGCCGATCGGATTGCGCTTATGAGGCATCGCGCTGGAGCCCTTCTGTCCTGCACGGAAACGTTCCTCTGCTTCACGCACTTCTGTTCTCTGCAGGTGCCTGATCTCCGTTGCCATCTGTTCCAGGGAAGCACCGATCACAGCCAGTGCTGCAAAATAGAAGGCATGCCTGTCTCTCTGCAGTACCTGTGTGGAGATCGGGGCAGACTGGATGCCGAGCTTTTCGCATACATAATCCTGTACAAACGGCGGAATGTTCGCAAATGTTCCGACTGCACCTGATATCTTGCCTGCTTCCACATCTCTGCGTGCAAGATCAAAGCGGTCCAGGTTGCGCTTCATTTCTTCATACCATAAAGCAAACTTCATGCCGAATGTCGTGATCTCGGCATGCACGCCATGCGTTCTGCCCATACATACGGTATCCTTGTATTTCAATGCATTGGCCTTGAGGATCTCCATGAAGTCCAGGATATCCTGGCGCAGGATCTCATTTGCTTTTTTGAAGCGGACGCCGTTGGCTGTGTCAACGACATCGGTACTGGTCACACCGTAATGGATCCACTTCTTTTCTTCTCCGAGACTCTCCGAGACGCATCTGGTAAACGCGACAACATCATGTCTGGTTTCCTGTTCGATCTCGAGAATGCGTTCCACATTGAACTTCGCATTTCTGCGGATCAGTTCTGCATCTTCCGCCGGTATCTCGCCGAGAATGCTCCAGGCCTCATCGATCAGGATCTCTACTTCAAGCCATGCCTGAAACTTTGCTTCTTCACTCCAGACATCACGCATTGCTTTGCGGGAATAACGTTCGATCATCTTTTCTGCTCCTTTCCGCTGTGATCAGCAGTATCCATGAAAAAAGATACCCGGTCAGGTACCTTATTTGCCAAGTGCTGTTTTGGCTTCTTTTTTTGCACTCTCCAGATCATCGCAGACAATGAGGATCAGTGTCTTGCCGTTGTCATCAATGACAGCGTTATCGATCTTAAATACCTCATCCGGATTATAATTCTGGTTCTGAAGTTTCGTTGTTTCCAGATATGTGCGTACAGACTTCTTTGCAGAGTCCATGTTTTCCGTCTCAAATACGCCGACTACATCTGCAGTCTGGTCATTTGCCAGATACAGGCTGGATGACTTTACAGCGCCGTCTTCAAAGAAGAACAGTCCGTTGATCTGACTCTCATCCATAGCATCCATTTTTTCTGTCAGTTTCAGATTCTTGACGATCTTTTCGCCTGTTGTTGTCGGACTGGCAGAGGAACCTCCTCCGCTGCATCCTGCAAGCAGCAGGATCGCTGCCAGACTACTCACAAATTTCCTGAACATATTTCTCTCTCCTTACAACATGATATCCAAGATATTCTTCAAATGCCTGGGCACCCGGCACATTGAAGTGCAGGCCGTCCCATACATATTCATCTATCACTGTACCCGCTTCATCGTCAAGTCCTTCATCCGGATTGACAAAGTAGATATGATTCTTCTTAGCGATCTCTGAGATCGTCGTATTCAGATTGGTCAGATGCTCGCTGAGTCCCGGCTCCGGCAGACCGTCGATCTTATCCGGATGGTATGACAGGATCAGGTAGATGCTGCGTGTCGGGTGGTCCTTCATCAGCATGCTCACGATCTCCTGCAGTTTCTCACCGAAGGCGTCAAAGTTCGGATTGCGGATCTCATTGATGCCGAACAGCAGATAGATATTCTCCTTGTCTGTCTCTTCAAGGATGTCCATCAGTGTCTTTCCGTCATCCCTGCCGTCGACCGGCATATTGCCGATCCTCATCAGGTTCAGCGAAGTAACGTATTCCACCTGGGCATTGTCATGCGTTCCATAGAGCGCGATCGAACCCATACGGGAATCTCCTGCAAACAGTGCTGTATCATACCATTCATCATTGACCATGTCCGCATAACCGGCCGGCTGCGAATAATCATATTTGTCGATATAGCGGCATGCATATGTCACCGGCTCCGGCGTTGCGCTTGGATCTTCCTTCTCCGGTGCCGAGCATCCGCACAGCACAGCTGCGCCGATGCATAATATCATCAGTTTTCTCATTGCTCAAACAGCTCATCACTTTCTTCATTTTCAAACTGCGGAAGCGCAGGCAGTTCATCCAGGCTCAGCAGCTTGAAAGAGTCCATGAACTCATCTGTGACTTCATACAGGATCGGGCGTCCCGGTGCATCAGAACGGCCTGATACTCTGATCAGATCCCTGGCTTCCAGTTTTCTCAGCATCATATCCGCACCGACGCCTCTGATCTCTTCGATCTCAACACGGGTGATCGGCTGCTTATAGGCAATGATCGCCAGTGTTTCAAGGGCAGCCTGCGATAAGGTCGATGTTTTCGACAGCTGGAATAATTTCTTGGCATACGGATGCACGACAGCTTTTGAGAGGAAACGGTATGTTCCTCCGTAATTGGCGATCTCGATTCCGTACTTATCGTCCAGGTATTTGACCTGAAGATCATCCATCAGCTGCTTCACGCGTTCTTCCGGGATCTCCAGGCTTCTGGCAGCCTGCTGGACTGTCAGCCCTTCGTCTCCGACAATAAACAGCAGTCCTTCCAGGATCGCTTCGGCCATGCCTGTTTCAATATATCCTTCCGGATACAGTGCCTTTGCCAGCTCGGGATCCTGCAGCTGGACTGGCTTCTGTTCCGTTACGCTCTTCAGATTGATCTCTTTCTTTTCTTCATCCATTGCTAGTACCTATACCTCTGGAAAACCAGATCGTTTCATCTTCATCGATCGTAAAAGCGAGAATATGCTGGCGGGCAAGATCAAGTACAGCCAGGAATGTCGCAATAAACATCGGCAGATCATGGCAGTCATCCAGCAGTGCCTCAAACCGGAATGTCTGGCCCAGACGGTCAAGCTTGGCGCGTACCTCCAGTTCCCGGTCTTCCATGGATATCTCACGGGCAGTGTACTTCGTTTCGATCGGTCTGGCAAGACGCAGACGCATCATGCATTTGCGCATAGCCTTGAACAGATCATTCGGATTGCCTTCATAATGCAGGTCATCCGTACTGTTGATCCATTGATCCGCTTCCTGCGACAGAGGCTTTGACATCATCTTCTGACGCTGTTCATACAGTTCATTGAGCTGTGAGCTGACCTCCTTGAACTGCTGATATTCAAGCAGGCGCCTGATCAGACGTTCCTTCGGGTCTTCTTCATACTCATCGTTCAGCTCACTGTCATCCTTTGGCAGCAGACGTTTGGATTTATATTCGATCAGATCAGCAAGTTCCACAAGATACTCGCTTGCGATCTCAAGATGCAGCTCTTTCATGGCGTTCAGGTAGCCGATATACTGGTCTGTCAGAACATTGACATCCAGATCAAATAAGTCAAGCTGTTTCTCTTTGATCAGATGCAGCATCAGATCAAGCGGACCTTCAAACTGTTCGATCGTGACTTTAAATTCTTCCATACGAAGAAGATTATAACAAAAACCATGCCGTTCCTCCATAGGACGTACATGGTTTTTCTCTGTATCAGATCAGCCTTTTACAACGATGTTGACGATCTTGTTCGGTACGACGATCACCTTTGCGACCGTCTTGCCTTCCATAAACGGCTTGATGCCTTCCTGGTTCAGCGCTGTTTCTTCAAGGAATGCCTTGTCGCTGTCCATCGGTGCATCGAATTTCGCACGGATCTTTCCGTTGACCTGGACGACGATCGTTACGGATTCCTGGACGAGGCCTGCTTCATCATATGTCGGCCATGCGTCATATGCCAGCGTTTCCTCTCCTGTCAGACGGCTGTTGATCTCTTCGCACATATGAGGAGCGAAGGCACTCAGCATTCTGATGAAATTCACCAGCATATCTTTGTTGACCTTGCCGAGTTTATAGCAGTCATTGACGAAGATCATCATCTGAGAGATCGCTGTATTGAAGTTGAGCGTTTCAATATCCGTCGTGACCTTCTTCACCATGAAGTTATAGCTGTAGTTCAGCTCAGGCGTTGCTTCATCAGTGATCATCTTTTCGTCCTCGGCCAGTCTCCAGACACGTTCGAGCCACTTTCTGGCGCCGTCCATGCCTTTAGCGGACCAAGGGAGTGATGCTTCCAGAGGTCCCATGAACATTTCATAGACACGCAGTGCGTCTGCACCATGGCTCTGTACAAGCTCATCCGGATTGACGACATTGCCCAGTGATTTGGACATCTTGACGCCGTTTTCACCGAGGATCATGCCCTGGTGGAACAGCTTCTGGAACGGCTCGGGTGTTGAAACGATCCCGCAGTCGAACAGTACTTTATGCCAGAATCTGGAATACAGCAGATGCAGAACAGCATGTTCTGCGCCGCCTACATACAGATCGACCGGCAGCCAGTGATCCATCAGCGCCTTGTCTGCGATCGCGTCATTGTTGTGCGGATCCAGATAGCGGATGTAATACCAGCAGGAACCTGCCCATTGCGGCATGGTGTTTGTTTCACGCTTGCCCTTCATGCCGTCGATCTCAACATTCAGCCAGTCTTCGCAATGTGCCAGCGGTGATTCGCCGTCCTGTGAAGGCTTATAGTTGCTTGTTGCCGGCAGTTCCAGCGGCAGGTCGCTTTCATCGACCGTACGCATCGTTCCGTCTTCCATGTGGATGATCGGGATCGGTTCTCCCCAATAACGCTGTCTGGAGAACAGCCAGTCTCTGAGCTTGTACTGTACCTTTGCGCTGCCGCAGTGATGTTCTTCAAGCCATGCGATCATCTGATTGATCGCATCTTCTTTATTCAGGCCGTTGAGCCAGTCAGAGTTGATATGGAGACCATCCTGTGTCCAGGCAGCTTCCTCAATATTTCCGCCTTCAAGCACAGGAACGATCGGCAGACCGAATTTCTTAGCGAAAGCATAGTCACGGTCATCATGCGCCGGCACAGCCATGATCGCACCTGTACCGTATGTTGCCAGTACATAGTCTGAGATCCAGATCGGGATCTCCTTGCCGTTGACAGGATTGATCGCATAAGCTCCGGTAAATACGCCTGTCTTGTCCTTGTTCAGGTCTGTACGTTCCAGATCGGATTTCTTTGCGCATTCTGCCTGATATGCTTCTACTTCTGCCCGCTGTGCATCTGTTGTAATGTCATTGACAAACGGATGTTCAGGAGACATGACGCAGTATGTAGCGCCGAACAGCGTATCGCATCTGGTCGTGAAAACAGTGAATTCCTTGTTTGTGCCTTTGACGGCAAACACAACATCCGCACCGGTCGATTTACCGATCCAGTTGCGCTGCATTTCTTTTGTGGAATCAGGCCAGTCGACAAGATCCAGATCAGCCAGCAGACGCTCTGCATATTCGGTGATCTTCAGTACCCACTGACGCATGTTCTTTCTGACAACAGGGAAACCGCCGATCTCAGACTTTCCGTCGACGACTTCTTCGTTGGCAAGCACTGCACCAAGCTCCGGGCACCAGTTGACGGGCATCTCAGCGATATAAGCAAGTCCCCTCTTGTAGAGCTGCAGGAAGATCCACTGTGTCCATTTATAATAGTCCGGATCACAGGTTCTGATCTCTCTGTCCCAGTCATATGAAAAACCGAGTGATTTGATCTGATCGCGGAAATGATCAATATTCGCGTATGTGAATTCTGACGGATGATGTCCTGTCTTCAGAGCATACTGCTCTGCAGGCAGACCGAAGGCATCAAATCCCATCGGATGCATGACATTGTAGCCCTGCATTCTCTTCATGCGGGAAATGATATCAGTCGCCGTATAGCCTTCCGGATGTCCGACATGCAGTCCCTGTCCTGAGGGATACGGGAACATATCCAGAATGTAATACTTGGGTTTGCTGAAATCATCGCCGACTGTACGGAATGTTTTGTTTTCATCCCAGTACTTCTGCCATTTCTTTTCGACTGACTTGTGATCGTACATGTTATCTTTCCTCCTGATAAAAAAGACGTCCTTGATCTAAGGACGTCTGTTATAACGCGGTACCACCTTAGTTCACAGTCAATACTGTGCGCTCTGCTCATGTTAACGCCATGAACGCGGTTGCTCAGAAGTTCAGTTCAGATCAGCTTCATGCTCCGGGTCGCACCAAATCCCGTCTCTCTGTGCCACTGTTCAGATCCTACTTGGTCTTCGTCAACGTAACGTGATTATCTTAACAAACAACGGGACAAACTTCAATCAGCATCTCGCTTTTTCTGTCACCAGTCCAGGTCTTCTCCGTTGCTCGCAATGACCTTCTGATACCAGTAAAAGGAATCCTTCCTGCTGCGGTCAAATGTGCCGTGCCCTTCATCATCCAGATCAACATAGATGAACCCGTACCGTTTGCTCATTTCACCTGTTCCCGCAGAGATCAGATCAATGCATCCCCAGGGCGTATATCCGAGTACTTCCACCCCGTCCAGTTCAACAGCCTTCTTGAGTTCTGCAATATGCTTTGCCAGATATTCAATGCGGTACTGATCATGAATGGAACCGTCTGCTTCGACATGGTCGACGGCGCCGAGTCCGTTTTCAACGATCCATACAGGCTTCTGATATCTGTCCCACAGTTCATTGCACACAACGCGGATGCCGACAGGGTCAAGACTCCAGCCCCATTCTGTTTTGCTCAGATACGGATTCTCGACAGCGTGAGACTGGTCACCGTTCATTTCCACATCAGCACCTGCTTTGGTAACAGCAGAGAAATAATAGCTGAAGCCGATGAAGTCCACGGTCCCTTCCTTGAGGATCGTCTCATCACCTTCCTGCTTCTGCAGCGCAAAGTGCTTCCGTTCAAATTCCTTCAGCTTGTATGAAGGATAATAGCCGCGGCACTGCACATCGCAATAGAACTGGATCTGATGAAGCGCCTGAATATTGTTCATATAGTTGTCCGGATCGCAGTCAACAGGATACATGGCTCCGTATGCACACATCATGCCGATCATGTTGTCCGGATCGATCTCATGACCGATCTTCACTGCTTTGGCACTGCCCAGCAGCACATGATAGACAGCCTGTTCGATCGTTGCATATTCAAAATCCTTAGTGCCAAGCTTAGTCCAGTCTTTCATGACATTGATCTCGTTGAACGTTTTCCAGTAACGGACAAGCCCTTTATATTCCCTGAAGCATACTTCTGCAAACCGTGCAAAATAATCAACTGTTCTGCGGTCCAGCCATCCGTCATATTCATCCGCCAGATACATCGGCATTTCAAAATGATTCAGTGTGACAAGCGGTTCGATATGATATTTTTTCAGTTCTGAAAAGACATTCCGGTAAAATGCGACGCCTTCGGGATTGGGCGTTTCTTCATCTCCGCGGGG